>NZ_RZOJ01000116.1:0-15237 GCF_003998845.1 Mesorhizobium sp. M4A.F.Ca.ET.022.05.2.1
AGCGACATCCGGCCCGTTCCAGAAGATCCTGCGCACCGGGGTCGACAATTCGACCGGCACGTCGGCGCCGAAACGCGCCACCAGCGCGCCGAACCCTTCCTTGCTGAAATAGTTGGGGTCGAGATCGGCGGCGGCCTGGAAATCGCGGATCGATATCTCGTCCTCGTCGGCGCCGAAGTCCATCGGACCGGCGAAGGTGGCGGCGGCGCGCGGCGCCTGGCCCCTGGCGAGCAGCGCCGAAAGCCGGTCGTCACCCTCCTCGACCTTGTGGGCGGCGAGCAATTCGAACAGCTTCGCGTCGGCGGCCTTCATCTCGGCCTCTTCCGCCTCGCTCGCCTTGCGCTGGCGGTAGTAGAGATGATCGACATTCATGTCGTGGTGATGCAGGTTCCAGCCGGCGGCTTGCGCCTCGGGAAAATAGGGATTGCGGTCCGCCGCGTGCAGCCAGGCGCAGCCGATGTCGAAGGGCACGCCGAAATGCCGGTCGCTGGTCCAGGCGCGGCCGCCGATTCGGTCCATCGCTTCCAGCAGTTTGAAGGACAAGCCGGCGGCGCGCAGGGTTTTCGCGGCTGAGAGCCCGGCCGAGCCGGCCCCGATGATCACAACATCAACATCGCCCATGTGTATCGCGCCCCCCGCCACAATAAATACTTGATCGTAGGCAAATTCCGCTTCATTGGCCAGCATCGAGCAACCAGTGCAGCCGCGGGGCGGTGACAATCGGGCGCTTCACTGGCAAATTCGCAACCGGGACGTGATTCAGGCGATCAGGAGAGAACAGCATGGCATTTCTTGCCAAGGGAAAGATTTTTGCGGCCGTGGTGGCGGCGGTGCTTGCGCTGGCGACAGGCGCGCAGGCGGCTGGCAGCTGTGGCAAGAACAGCGCCGGCTTCGAAGCCTGGAAGCAGGACTTTGCCGCCCAGGCCCAGGCCGAAGGGGTCGGCGCGAGGGGGCTGTCCGCCCTGGCAGGCGCGACCTACGCGACGAGGACCATCTCCGCCGACCGCGCCATCCACAAGGCGTTCAGCGGCTCGGTGGAAGATTTCATGAAGCGCCGCGGCGGGGCTGCGATCATTTCCAAGGGCCGTTCGCTGAAGAAGTCGAACGCGGCGCTGTTCGACAGGATCGAAGCGACCTACGGCGTGCCGCCCGGCGTGCTGCTCGCCATCTGGGGCATGGAGACCGGCTTCGGCGCCTCCATGGGCAACCAGAACACGGTGTCCGCTATTTTGACGCTTACCTATGATTGCCGCCGGCCGGACTACTTTTATCCGCATGCCATTGCGGCGCTGAAGCTGGTCGATCGCGGGACGTTGACCTCCGCTTCGGTCGGCGCCATGCATGGCGAGATCGGCCACACGCAGTTCCTGCCCGGAAACGTCCTGAAGTATGGCGTCGGCAACGGAAATCTGCGCGACAGGAATACCGCGCTCGCTTCCACCGCCAACTACCTCAAGGGCCATGGCTGGCGGGCCGGCGCGGGCTATCAGGCGAACATGGGCGCCATAGCCGGCTGGAACTCGGCCAGCGTCTACCAGCAGGCCATTGCCCGCATCGCGGAGGCGATCGACGGCAACTGATGCCATCTCCACTCGACAGAAAGCCCGACCATGCGCCGGGCTTTTTGTTTATGGAGCGGTGTCAAACCCAATCGCTCGAAACGATCAGGTTCGATCCCGCTCTCAATAATGCGCGTAGCCGCTCAACGGGCATTTCTGGGAAATGGGAACCTGGAAGCTGCCGTCAATACCGCTGCAGTTACGGAATTTGGACGACCGCGGCGCCGGGGCCGCCTTCGACCTGCCCTTGGTGTCCATTTTGGTCGGCTGGTCGGAATGCGCGTAACCGCTCACCGGGCATTTCTGGGAAGCGGGAACCTGGAAGGGGCCGTCAAATCCGCTGCAGGTACGGAACTTGGACGATCGTGGCGCCGTCGCCGCCTTCGACCTGCCCTTGCTGTCCATTTTGGTCGGTTGGTCGGAATGCGCGTAGCCGCTCACCGGGCATTTCTGGGAAATGGGAACCTGGAAGGGGCCGTCAAATCCGCTGCAGGTATGGAACTTGGACGTCGGCGCCGCCAGGGCCTGCGAGGACTGGCATCCGCCGAAGATGACTGCCGCTGAAAGCAAGAGAAAAAGACCGTTCTTCACTGTCGAAGTCCCTCCACTCCGCTGCCTTGCTTTCTGCCTATGGGGCAGGGTCAAAGCCCAATCACTCGCTCTCAACAATGCGCGTAGCCGCTCAACGGGCATTTCTGGGAAATGGGAACCTGGAAGCTGCCGTCAATACCGCTGCAGGTAAACAAGTTGGAGTTCCGCAGCGTTGGAGGAGCCGCCCTTGGCCTGCCCTCGATCATCGTCGGGACCCCGGTAGGTTACGATTAGCCGCCGCCCAAGGGGCATTTCCGGGAAGCGGGAACCTCGAAGGTGCCGGTGAAAACATTTGAGCAGGTATGGAATTTGGGGTTCCGCGGCGCTGAGGTGGCCGCCTTCGACCTGGCGCTAATCTCCCTTTCGGACGGCTGCTCGAAATGCCCGTAGCCGCCTGGCGGGCATTTCCGGGAAGCTGGAACCTGGAAGATGCCGTCTCTCCCGGTGCAATTACGGAAGTTTGACGATCGCGGTGCCGGGGCTTGCGTGACCGCGGCCGGCTTTGGCTTGCCTTTGAGGACCATCCAGATTTCGGTCGGTTGGTCGAGCTGCAGGTTGTTTATATCGGAATAGGTGATCCGGCCGCTGCGCACGCCGGCAGCAAGGCGCTCGCAGAACAAAGCCGGCATGCGCTCCAGCGAGACGCCCATGAACCGGCGATATCGTGCTTGAGCGTGATGTTCCAGGCGCGGGCTTCGGCGATGCAGCCGTCCAGATCCGGCTTTGGCTCACGCTTCGCGGCCTGCGCGGTCTGGCACGCCGCGAAAGCGACGGAAGTTGCCAGCAGAACAAAAATGCCTTTTTTCACTGTCAAACCCCCGTCGATCCCGCGCGGAACTTAGATGAAGCTACCGAAAGGTCAAACGGGAAACGTCATTTGGTCGTTCTTATTTTGCTTATATTAGGAACGCAAAATAGAAAACCCGGCGTCTCCACCGGGTTTCTTGGGTCGTTTCGGCTTTCGCGAGATCGGCACAGCGCACGACGGCGCTATGTCAGCCCGTGCGCGTGCGCGCGGCGAGCGTCCTCAGCCGCAGCGCATTGAGGCGGATGAAGCCGGCGGCGTCCTTCTGGTCGTAGGCGCCGCGATCGTCCTCGAAGGTGACCAGCGCGTCGGAATAGAGCGTCTTCTTCGACTTGCGGCCGGTGACCATAACATTGCCCTTGTAGAGCTTCAGCCGCACCGTGCCCTCGACGTCCTCCTGGCTCTTATCGATCATCGCCTGCAGCATCAGCCGCTCGGGCGAGAACCAGAAGCCGTTGTAGATCAGCTCGGCATAGCGCGGCATGAACTCGTCCTTGAGGTGCGCGGCACCGCGGTCGAGCGTGATCGATTCGATGGCGCGGTGGGCGGCGATCAGGATGGTGCCGCCGGGCGTTTCGTAGACGCCGCGCGATTTCATGCCGACGAAGCGGTTCTCGACGAGGTCGAGCCGGCCGATGCCGTTGTCGCGACCGAGGTCGTTGAGGGCGGCCAGCATCGTCGCCGGCGACAGCTTCTTGCCATTCAGCGCAATCGGATCGCCCTTGAGGAACTCAATCTCGATCTCGGTGACCTTGTCCGGCGCGTCCATCGGCGAGACGGTGCGCTGGTGGACGAATTCCGGCGGCTCCGTCCACGGATCCTCCAGCACCTTGCCCTCCGAGGAGGAGTGCAGCAGGTTGGCGTCGACCGAGAACGGCGCGTCGCCGCGCTTGTCCTTCGGCACGGGAATCTGGTGCTGCTCGGCGAAGTTCAGCAGGTCGGTGCGCGACTTGAAGGACCAGTCGCGCCACGGCGCGATGACCTTAATGTCGGGGTTAAGCGCGTAAGCCGACAGCTCGAAACGGACCTGGTCGTTGCCCTTGCCGGTAGCGCCGTGAGCAATCGCGTCGGCGCCGGTTTCCCTGGCGATCTCGACGAGGTGCTTGGAGATCAGCGGCCGGGCGATCGAGGTGCCGAGCAGGTAGGTGCCCTCATAGACGGCATTGGCGCGGAACATCGGGAAGACGAAGTCGGCGACGAATTCCTCACGCACGTCGACGATGCGGATGTCCTTGATGCCCATCAGCTCGGCCTTGCGGCGCGCCGGCTCCAGCTCGCCGCCCTGGCCGAGGTCGGCGGTGAAGGTGACGACTTCGGCGCCGAGCTCGGTCTGCAGCCATTTCAGGATGATGGATGTGTCGAGGCCGCCTGAGTAGGCGAGCACGACTTTCTTCACGTTCTTGGTCTTGGACATTTTAGGCGGTTCCGCGGGGAAAGGTTTCGCGGGCGAGGTATCACGGCGTTTCCGGGCTGCGCAAGAGAGGAACGGTCTTTGATAGCCGAACGCTGGACCAGACGCCGCCGTCCGGCCGCTGGCCACGGTGACGCGGATGGTCGTATCTGTTCGGCGGCGTGTTCTCGGCCTTCGCGCTCAAGATCCTGACGGCCCAGGCGAAACAGGCTCGCTCTCGCGCCAGCTGCCGGCCCAGCGGCCGGCGGCGAGCCAGTAGAAAATACCGCCGACCATGCCGGAGCCAATTACCGCCAGAACGGCGCTGGTGTCGGTGACGACGAAGTCGGGATCGCCGCTCTGGCGGACGAAACCGAGGAAGGCCGCGGCGACGCCGCCGCCGGCGATCGCATAGAACAGCCAGTCGCGCCGTCCGAGGGTCTCGGCGGCGAGGATGACGACCGCCGCCGGCATGAAGGCGAAATAGGCGACGAACAGCGCCACGAAGGGGATCGAGAAATAGAGCGAGGCGGTCGCCGTCGGGTGAGCCTGGTCCGGCGTATAGCCGAGCGAGCCCAGGAACAGGATGTTGAGGAAGGCGCTGGCCGCCAGCGAGGCGGCGATGTAGCCGAGCAGGATGACGGCGAAGCGGATGAGGTAGGCGATGAAGCGGCTCACGCCTCGCCGTGCCCCGCGATCATCATCGCTTCGAGCGCCAGGCGGTCGACCTTGCGCATGCGCTCCGATTCCGACTTGAGCTGGCCGCAGGCGGCGAGGATGTCGCGGCCGCGCGGCGTGCGGATCGGCGAGGCGTAGCCGGCATTGTTGATGTAGTCGGCAAACTTCTCGATCGTCTCCCAGTCCGAGCACTGGTAGTTGGTGCCCGGCCACGGGTTGAACGGGATCAAATTGATCTTGGCCGGAATGCCCTTGAGCAGCTTGACCAGCGCCTTGGCGTCGTCGAGGGAATCGTTGACGTCCTTCAGCATCACATATTCGAAGGTGATGCGCCTGGCGTTGGAGAGGCCGGGATAGGCGCGGCAGGCGGCGATCAGCTCCTTCAACGGGAACTTCTTGTTGATCGGCACGAGCAGGTCGCGCAGGTCGTCATTGGTGGCATGCAGCGAGATCGCCAGCATGACGCCGATCTCCTCGCCGGTGCGGAAGATTTCCGGCACGACGCCGGAGGTCGACAGCGTGATGCGGCGCTTCGAAAGTGACAGGCCGTCGCCGTCGGAGGCGATCAACAGCGCCTTCTTCACCGCCTCGAAATTGTAAAGCGGCTCGCCCATGCCCATCATGACGATGTTGGAGACCTTGCGTCCCTCGGCCGGTACGATGGCGCCGTCGGGCGTGTCGCGGTCGGGGAAGTCGCCGAGCCGGTCGCGGGCGGTGAGCAGCTGCGCCAGGATCTCTTCCGTGGTCAGGTTGCGCACCAGCTTCTGCGTGCCGGTGTGGCAGAACGAGCAGGTCAGCGTGCAGCCGACCTGCGAGGAGATGCAGAGCGTGCCGCGGCCTTCCTCGGGAATGTAGACGGTCTCGATCTCGACCGGGCGGCCGGCGCCGCGCGGCGGAAAGCGGAACAGCCATTTGCGGGTACCGTCGGCGGAGATCTGCTCCTCGACGATCTCGGGCCGGGCGACGGTGAAATGCCTGTCGAGCTCGGCGCGCAGGTCCTTGGAAATGTTGAACATGCCGGAAAAGTCGGAGACGCCGCGCACATACATCCAGTGCCAGAGCTGCTGGGCGCGCATCTTCGCCTGGCGCTCCGGGACGATGCCGGCCTCGACCAGGGCGGCGCCGAGCTCGGCGCGGGTGAGGCCGATCAGCGACGGCTTTTCGGCCGCCCCATTGCGGGCACGCAAGGCGTCGCGCGCGCCTTCGGCGGTAAGATCAAGTGAAAGGGTCATGGTTGCGCCAATATAAGCGGTTTGCGGCCGATTTCAGCATCGTGCCCGAAATGAAGCGCGGCGCATAGCACAGGTTCGGAGCGGAGTCATGCGGGGGGTGAGGGCGCGGCTGGCCAATCGTGCCATCGTTCGCTCGACCGTTGTGAGGCGGCGTCGCATCGCTCCCACCGCGGAGATCGATCACATATTCGTGTTGGCGTAACGACCCAAGGCGCCTTCGCGAACCCTGAAAGGGGCAACTGTGCCCCTGCAAAATGGGAGTATGCGGAATGCACTCGATCAAGCTTGTTGTCATCGCCGGCCTCCTCGGCCTTTCCGCGGCACAGGCATTTGCCGAAGACACGATGGGAACGATGACCATGATGAAGGCCGGCCAGGTGACGGCGATCACGCCCGACGGCCATATGGGCACGATGATGCCGGACGCCAAGATGAGCGCCGAGATGATGAAGATGGCGAAGCCAATCAAGCACTGCATGATGATGATGACAGACGCCAAGGGCAAAACCTACATGATCGACACCTCGACCAAGAAGGCCCAGGCCGAGTGTGAAAAAATGGCGATGTGAACATCGCCAAGCACGCACGCCGACCTTCCCGCCGGCCGGCACGCCGGCGGGTATTCCGATCACATCTGCTTGAACCCCGTTCCGAGACGTTGCCGGCATAGCGTCGGACTCGCCGCGCGGGTTGATCGGCTCCGTCATTGTGCTAGGCCGGGCCTATCACCACGAGGCTCGTCATGGCCGGCATATCCCGAAAATACCGCTTGCTGCGGCGTTCGCACGCCATGTGGGTGTCGCGGCGCGTATGGCAACCGCGCCTCGTCTTCTGGGCCGGCGCCATCTCGATCGGCCTGATCAGCGTCCTGTTCGCACTGCTTGCCGACCGCGCGCAGGCTCTGTTCCATACCATGACCGGCAATGAGGGCGGCTGGCGCTTCTATCTGCCGCTCGTCTTGACGCCCCTCGGTTTCGTCCTTTGCGCCTGGCTCGCGCATTCCTTCTTCCCGGGGTCGCAAGGCAGCGGCATTCCGCAGGCGATCGCGGCGCGGCATCTGCGCGACGAGGAGGATCGCAGCCGCATCCTGTCGCTCAGGCTGGTGGCGGGCAAGATCGCGCTCACCGTCGTCGGCCTCGCCTGCGGCGCCTCGATCGGCCGCGAAGGCCCAACGGTCCAGGTCGGCGCCTCGCTGATGCTGCAGGCGGCGCGCTGGGGCAGCATGGCGCAGGCGCGCGGGCTGATCCTGGCCGGCTCCGCCGCCGGCATCGCCGCCGCGTTCAACACGCCGCTTGCCGGCATCGTCTTTGCCATCGAGGAAATGGGCCGCGCCTATGAGGCGCGCACCAACGGGCTGGTGCTGACGGCGGTGATCTTGGCCGGGCTCGCCTCGCTCGGGCTGCTCGGCAACTACACCTATTTCGGCGTCGCCAAGGACACGGTGGCGTTTGCCACCGACTGGCCGCTGGTGCTTGCCTGCGGCATCATCGGCGGCGGTGTCGGCGCGCTGTTCTCGCTGCTTGCGCTGAAGGTCATGCGCCGCATCCGGCGCTGGAACGCGCTACAGCCGCTACCGCGCGCGCTGGTCGTGGCGGCCGTCTGCGGGCTGGCCGTGGCGGTGATCGGCGTCGCGTCCGGCGGGCTGACCTTCGGCACCGGCTACGCGCAGGCTCGCGGGGCGATCGAAGGCACGCCGCTGCCGGCCCTCTTCTTCGTGGAAAAATTCGCCGCCGGCCTGTTGTCGATGGTGTCGGGCATTCCGGGCGGTCTCTTCGCACCGTCGCTGGCGGTGGGCGCGGGGCTGGGCAGCACCCTCGGCCTGGTCTTCGGCACCGCCACCGGCACGGCGGCGCTGCTCGGCATGGCCGGTTATTTCGCCGGCGTCGTGCAGGCGCCGATGACGGCCTTCGTCATCATCCTCGAAATGACCGGCAACCACGACAATGTCATCGCGCTGATGTGCGCGGCGATGCTGGGCTACGGCACGGCGAGGCTGATCTCCAACGAGCCGCTCTATCATGCGCTGTCGCGCGTCTTCATCGCCGAGGCGATCCGGCGGCGCAGAGCGGAGACGATGCCCGCGCCGGGCTGAGCTATCGTTCTTCCGCTTTCACTTGCGGGAGGCGGACCTCGCTGTTGCGCCAGAGCGCCAGGTCTCCCTGGCTTTCAATCTCGCCGCGCGCGTCGAGAGCTTCCAGTCGCCCGGCGATATCGTCCCAGGAAACCTGGACGCCCGCCTTGCGAAGCGCCTGTTCGGTTTTCGCGAGGACCATGGCGTCTTCTGCCAGCGGTCCATCACCATTTGCATGATGGCGCGGTCGATCTCGCTGTCCGCCGTCAAGGGGGCCTCAGCCTACTTGCACTTGGCGATCGAGGCCAGCGCGGCCGAAATGCCCTTCAGCGAGAACACATAGGAGGTGGGGTTGCCGCGACCGGACTTGGCCTGCACCTTCATGTCGGTGCCGGTCTTCATGGCGGCGATCAGCACCGGTTCTTCCGCCGCGTTCTCGACCCAGGCCGACTTGCCGCGCGTGAACATCGAGAAGGTCTTCTTGTCGATGGTGACGGTGGCCTTGGAGCCTTCCTGGAAATTGTAGCCGGCGATGAATTGCGGCTCGTAGGACACCTGCTGGCCCGGCCGCTGGCTGACGAAGAAGAACATGTCGCCGTGGTCGAGCGTCGCCGGCTGCTTGTCGGTCGGCACGGTGAGCACGTAGCAGACCTTGCCGCCGGATGCCTGGTAGCTGTAGGTGCCCCAGGCATTATGCTGGCCGATCTTGGTCGCCGACTGTGCCAGCGCCGGCGCCGCCAGGGCCACCAGGACCAGGCTGGAAACTGTAGCAATCAATCCGCGCATCGTTTTTCCCGTATTCCAAATGGTGCGGCGGCAGGCCGCTGCGGCGTCCTGCCCGTCGCTTCATTTTGATTTAATCAGGGTTACCAAACGGTGAATTTTCCTCAAGAAAAGCACCCTCACCCCAGGAAACCGCCGCCATTCCCGCGCCGCCGCTCGAAAGCGGCCGGCGCGTTGTCCCTGCGCCGACTTGGAGGCCACGAAAACGGCAAGAGTTTGACTTTTCAAACAAGCGCTTGCGCGGTTCCGGATCAGCTCTTGTCGGCGATCGCGTCCCTGGCGGCTTGCCTGTGCGCGGGCGTGATGTGCGCGCTGACGGCGGTGATCGCGGCTGTCAGCACGGCGATGTCGTCGGTGAAGCCGAGGCCGAAGATGACATCGGGGATGAAATCGATCGGCAGCACGAAATAGCCGAGCGCGGCGAGCAGGATGCCCTTGGCGCGCATTGGCGTGTCCTTGTCCATGGCGCAGTAATAGGCGGCGACCACCTCTTCCATGAACGGGATCTGGCGGGCGGCCTTCTTGGCCGTGCGCCAGAATTTTTCGCGCACCTCGCTCTCGCCGGCGAGCTTGTCGCCGAAGCCGAAGAAATCAAAACCGGGTTGCCGCGCCATCTGCCTCTCCTTGCCGCCGCGCGCTTGGTTCGGTGCGCGGCCGCAGGGGAAAATGTGGTAAAAGCGCCGGTCAGCTACAAGAGTTCAACCGCCGAAATAGCGGTTCATCTTCTTTGCCAGTTCGATGTCGAGCGCCGTGACACCGCCTGCGTCATGAGTGTTCAGCGTCACATCCACCGTCTTGTAGACATTCGACCAGTCCGGATGGTGGTCCATCTTCTCCGCCGCCAGGGCGACGCGGGTCATGAAGGCGAAGGCTTCGGAAAAGTTCTTGAAGACGAAGCTGCGTTTTATAGAAGCGCCGTCCTCGGCCAGCGACCAGCCGCCGAGTTCCGCCAGCGCGGCAAGGATGGCGTCCTTGCCCAGTTTTTCTCTCGTCATGTCTGTTTCCCGTGCTATTTCGAATTTTGACCCTCACCATAATGCATGTCGCCCAAAAGTGCGCCGCGGTTTTGGGACAATGACATGCACAAAAACGGCGCCGGATCGATGAGCGCGAAGCCCATAACATCCATCCTGTTCGTCTGCCTCGGCAATATATGCCGCTCGCCTCTCGCCGAAGGCGTGTTGCGCGCCGTGCTGGCCGAGCGCGGGCTGGGCCGAACCGTCATGCTCGATTCGGCCGCGACCAGCGGCTGGGAGGTCGGCTCCGCTCCCGATCCGCGTTCGATTTCGATCGCGGCGCATCATGGCATCGACATTTCCGGGCAAAGGGCACGCAGGGTGGCGCCGGAGGATTTTGCCCGCTTCGACGTGATCCTCGGCATGGACCGGGCGAACGTCCGCGACCTCAAGGCAATCGCGCCGGCCGCGATGCGCGAGCGCATCCACCTGTTCCTGGAGTTTGCCGACGGCGGCGCGGGCGAGGTGCCGGACCCTTATTATGACGGGCCGGACGCGTTCGCCGAGGTCTATCGCATGATCCGCGAGGCGTCGGAGGCGCTGGCCAATCGACTGGCCGCGCGCGTGTCAGCGCCCGAGAGCGGCCAGGCTTCCTCGACGATATAGGGACCGCCGCCGACTGAATCTCGTGACGACATCAAAACGAAGCGGCCGACGCGGAAGGGCAGCGCCGAAAAATTACCGCGCGCCGAAAGATATTGCGCCACGTCGAGTGGGCTCGAATTGCGCAACCGTGCCAGCGTCACATGCGGCATGAACTTGCGCGGATCGGCCGGCAGGCCGAGCCGCTGGCAGATGCGGTCGATCTCGCCCTGCAGGGCAGTCAGATCCGGCGAGGCGGCGACGCCGGCCCACACCGCGTGCGGCTTCTTCTGGCCGAAGGCACCGACACCGGAGAGCGTCAGCGGGAAGGACGGGCGGTGGACGCGGTCGAGCGCGTTGGCGATCTCGTCGGCGACATGGCCCTCGACATCGCCGATGAAGCGCAGCGTCAGATGGTAGTTTTCGACATCGATCCAGCGGGCTCCGGGCAGGCCGCCCCGGAGCAGGGACAGCGAAAGAGCGGCGTCACGAGGAATTTCGAGGGCGGTGAAAAGACGCGGCATGGCAAGCCTCCTGTCCTCGAATCGAAACTCACGCCCCTAGCGAATCATCGATATCCAAGCGGGGCAAGCGGTTTGTTGACCTCGCGGTTTCCCCAACGGCAAGCGTGACTTTCCTGCCTCACGACCCGCCGCCACCCGCGGCAATCGACTTTTCCACCGTCGGCAGTATGCCTTCGACCATCCTGTCGACGCCGCTGGCGTTGGGGTGCAGGCCGTCTTCGAGCTGCAGGGCGGGCACGCCGGCGACGCCGTCAAGGAAGAACGGATAGAGCGGAACGCCGTATTTTTCGGCGAGCTTCGGATAGATGGAGTCGAAGGCATTCTGGTAGTCGGTGCCGAGATTGGGGGCGGCGCGCATGCCGGCCAGGAGCACGGCGATCTTGCGCGCCTTGAGTTTTGCCAGCATCTCGTCGAGGTTCTTCTCAGGAATTGCGGGCGCGACGCCGCGCAGCATGTCGTTGGCGCCGAGCTCGAGGATGACGAGCCGCGTGCCGTCCGGCACCGACCAGTCGAGCCGCGCCAGGCCGCCGCTCGACGTGTCGCCGGAAACACCGGCATTGGCGACGCTGACGTCAAGACCCTTGGCGCGAAGCGCCGCCTGCAGCCTGTCGGTGAAACCTTCGCCTGGCCCGAGGTTGAACCCCGCCATCAGGCTGTCGCCGAAACCGACGATCCTGAAGGTCTCGGCGCCTGCCGCCGACATGGCGCCGCCGATCGTTACGAAAACAACGAAGGCTGCTGCAAGAGTGTGTTTGAAAGCCATGCGGCAGGCCCCATATGAGCGGAAATGGTCTTCAGGCGAAGGCGGGTTCCTGGTTGAGCATCGGATTCCCCCGGTCTCCACTTTGGCTCCGATGCTTAGCCCTCATCTATCCATATAGGACGCTTTCATTGTGACAGAAGCCGTCATCGTGCTGAAAGACGTATCGCTGACGCTCGGTAAAGGCGCGTCCTCCGTGCATGTGCTGAAGGGCGTCAGCCTCGATGTCGCCGCCGGCGAGGCGACCGGCATCGTCGGCCCATCGGGCTCCGGCAAGTCGACGCTGCTGATGGTCCTGGCCGGCCTAGAAAGGGTCGATTCGGGAACGGTTCGAATCGCCGGCGAATTGCTCAATGGCAAAAGCGAGGATCAGATTGCATCGTTTCGGGGACGAAACATCGGCATCGTCTTCCAGTCCTTCCACCTCATCCCCAACATGACGGCGCTCGAGAACGTCGCCGTGCCGCTCGAGCTCGCCGGCCATGCCGACCCGTTCAGCGTCGCCGCGCACGAGCTGGCGGCGGTCGGCCTCAGCGACCGCGTGACCCATTATCCCGGCGAACTGTCGGGCGGCGAGCAGCAGCGCGTTGCGATTGCCCGCGCGCTGGCGCCCTCGCCGCGCATCCTGATCGCCGACGAGCCGACCGGCAATCTCGACCAGGCGACGGGACGGCAGATCGCCGACCTTCTGTTCGCGAAGGCTGCCGAGCGCGGCATGACGCTGGTGCTGGTCACGCATGATCCGGCACTCGCGGCGCGCTGTTCGCGCCAGGTGTCGATGCACTCGGGACGGATCGAGGACGCGCCGAAACCGTTGAAGGTTTCGGCCTGATGCCCCTGTCGCGGACGTTGAAGCTCGCGGTCCGCTTCTCGCTGCGCGAGATGCGCGGAGGCCTGTCCGGCTTCCTCATCTTCCTCGCCTGCATCGCGCTCGGCGTCGCCGCTATCGGCGGCGTCAATTCGGTGGCGCAGGCGATCACCGCCGGGGTCGCCAACCAGGGCCAGACGCTGCTTGGCGGCGACCTGCGCTTTCAACTCAACCAGCGCGGCACGACGCCGGCCGAGCGCGGCTTCCTTGATCGGCTGGGAACGATTTCGCACAGCGCCAGCATGCGCTCGATGGCGCGGCTGGAGGACGGCTCGGACCAGGCGCTGGTCGAGGCCAAGGCGGTCGACGAGGCCTATCCGCTCTACGGGGCGCTGGCGACCGAGCCGCCGCTGCCGCGCGAGGCGCTGTTCGCCGAAAGGTCCGGCGTCTTCGGCGCCGCGGCACCCGACCTTTTGTTCGACCGGCTGAACCTCAAGCTTGGCGACCGGGTGAAGCTTGGCGCTGCGACGTTCGAGCTGCGCGCGCGGCTGGTGAGCGAACCGGATGCGGTGTCCGACGGGTTCGGCTTTGCGCCGCGGCTGCTGGTATCGACCGAAGGCCTTGCCGCCTCAGGCCTGGTCCAGCCGGGCAGCCTGGTCGAGAACGCCTACAAAATCCGCTTACCTGCCGGCGCCAGCGAGACCGACCTCAAGGCGATCCAGGACCAGGCGGCCAAGACGTTTCCGGAGGCTGGCTGGTCGATCCGCACGCGCAGCAACGCGGCACCGGCGCTCTCCTCCAATATCGAGCGCTTCTCGCAATTTTTGACGCTGGTCGGGCTGACGGCGCTGGTGGTCGGCGGCGTCGGCGTGGCGAACGCCGTGCGCGCCTATCTCGACGGCAAGCGCGGCGTCATCGCCACCTTCAAGAGCCTCGGCGCTTCGGGTGGCTTCGTCTTCACCGTCTATCTGGTGCAGATCCTGCTGATCGCCGGCCTCGGCATCGTCGCCGGGCTGATCCTCGGCGCCGCTATGCCGTTCGCGGCGAGCGCAGCCCTGCAGTCGGTCATCCCGGTGCCGGCGGAAGGCGGCTTCTACCCCGGCGCGCTTGCCATGGCGGCGCTGTTCGGCCTGCTGGTGACACTGGCCTTCGCGCTGCTGCCACTGGGGCGCGCCCGCGACGTGCCGGCAACGGCGCTGTTTCGCGAGATGGGTTTTGAGAGCCGCGGTTTTCCGCGCCTGCCTTATGTGGCAGCGGCAGTCGGCATCGCGCTCGTCCTGGCGGCGCTGGCCATCCTGTTTTCCGGCGACCGCCGCATCGCCTCGATCTTCGTCGGCGCCACGGTCTTTGCCTTCCTGGTACTGCGCCTGGTCGGCGCGCTGGTGCAGTGGGCGGCCAGCAGGAGCCCGCGCGTCCGTTCCGTCGCGCTCAGGCTGGCGCTGGGCAACATCCACCGGCCGGGCGCCCTGACGCCGTCCGTGGTGCTGTCGCTCGGCCTCGGGCTGACGCTTTTGGTGACACTGGCGCTGATCGACGGCAATCTGAGGCGCCAGATCTCCGGCAGCCTGCCGGAACGGGCGCCGAATTTCTTCTTCGTCGATATCCAGAGCAGCGATGTCGATGCGTTCTCGGCGCTGATCGGCAAGGAGGCTCCGCGGGGGACGCTGGCCAAGGTGCCGATGCTGCGCGGGCGGGTGATGGCACTGAACGGCGTCGACGTCGGCAAGGTGAGCGTGCCGGCGGAGGGCGCGTGGGTGCTGCGCGGCGACCGCGGCCTGACCTATGATGCGAAGATGCCTGCCAACGCGACGCTGACGCAAGGAACCTGGTGGCCGGAGGACTATGCCGGCGAGCCGCTGGTGTCGTTCTCGGCCGAGGAGGGACGGCAGATCGGGCTGAAGCTCGGCGACACCGTCACCGTCAATGTGCTGGGACGCAACGTGACGGCCAGGATCGCCAATTTCCGCCAGGTCGAATGGGAGACGATGGGCATCAACTTCGTCATGGTGTTTTCGCCCAACGCCTTCGCCGGCGCGCCGCATGGCTGGCTGGCGACGCTGACCGACAAGGACGCCAGCATCGCCGACGATGCCCGGCTGCTCAACGCGGTGACGCGTGCGTTCCCTTCGGTGACGACGGTCCGGGTCAAGGACGCGCTCGATATCGTCAACCGGCTGGTGGGCCAGCTCGGCACGGCGATCCGCGCCGCCGCCGGCGTGGCGCTGATCGCTTCTGTGCTGGTGCTTGCCGGCGCGCTCGCCGCCGGCAACCGGGCGCGCATCCATGACGCGGTGGTGCTGAAGACGCTGGGTGCGACACGCAGGACGCTGATCACGGCCTTCTCGCTGGAGTATGTGCTGATCGGCCTTGCCACCGCGGTCTTCGCGCTGGCGGCTGGCGGAGTGGCGGCCTGGTTCGTGGTCGCGCATATCATGACG
>NZ_RZOJ01000117.1:0-15044 GCF_003998845.1 Mesorhizobium sp. M4A.F.Ca.ET.022.05.2.1
GATGGGTCGAGGAGCCGCACATGTAAAGCCCGCCCACCGGCGAGCGGTATTGCGCGTAGCCAGGCACCGGGCGGTTGAACAGCAATTGGTCGAAGGTCAGTTCGCCCTGGAAAATGTTGCCTTCGGTGAGGCCGACCTCGGCTTCGATCTCGCGCGGCGTGCGCACTTCCATATGGACGATGCGGTCGCGGAAGCCGGGCGAGTATGCGGCGATCTGCGAAATCACGCTTTCGGCGAAGCCGTCGCGGTCGGCGTCGGTCCAGTCGCGGCCATCAATCTTCGGCGGCGCGTATTGCACGAAGCAGCTCATGAAATGTTTTCCTGGCGGCGCCATGGTCGGGTCGAGCGTGGTCGGGATCATCATGTCGAGGAAGGGGTCGGCCGACCAGCGACCGGCCTTCCAGTCGTCATAGGCGCGCTCCATGCGCTCGATGGAATCGGTGAAGTGCATGTCGGCGCGATAGACCGGCGAATCCTTGGGCAGGGCCCGGAATTCAGGCAGCGAATCCAGCGCGATGTTGACCTTGCCGGAGGAGCCGCGAATCTTGAAGTTCCGGACCCGGCGCAGAAAGATGTCGGGCAGTTCCTTCTCCTCGACCAGCTTCAGGAAGGTGCGCTTGACGTCGGCGTTGGAGATGACGAGCTTGCCGTAGATCTCCTCGCCGCCAGCGAGCACGACGCCCTTGGCCTTGCCGTTCCTGACCAGCACATGATCGACCTCGGCGCCGGTGCGGATGGTGCCGCCGGAGGCCCTGAAGGACGCGGCCAGCGCCCTGGTGACGGCGCCCATGCCGCCGCGCGCATAGCCCCAGGCGCCGACCGAGCCGTCGACCTCGCCCATATAGTGGTGCAGCAGCACGTAGGCCGTGCCCGGCGACATCGGCCCAAGCGCGGTGCCGATGATGCCTGACAGCGCGAAGTTCGCCTTGATGACGTCGGTCTCGAAATACTCGTCGAGGAAGTCCGAGATCGACATCGTCCAGAAGCGCAAGGTCAGCGCCTTCTCCTCGGCCGAAAGACCGGCGAACTTTTTCCCCAGAAAGAGCAATTCGCCGAGGTCGCGCGGCTTGAAACTGGTCGGGTCGGGCGCGGTGCGCATCAAGAGCGGCTGGATGAAGCGGCATTGCCGCGTCACGTCGCGCGAATAGCGGTCATAGGCCTCGGCGTCGCGCCTGGAGAAGCGGGCGAACTCGCGGCGATGGGCATCGTGGTCGCGGTAGTTGGCGAGATAGTCGCCGTCGCGGGTGAACACCGCGCCGCCCTCATAGGAGATGACCTGCAGGCCGAAGCGCGGCAGCTCCAGGTCGCGCATGATCTCTGGCCGGAACAGCGAACAGACATAGGAACAGTTGGAGTAGAGGAAGCCCGGCGTCAGCTCGCGGCTGGTGGCCGCCCCCCCGACCCAGTCGTTCTTCTCGACGACCAGCACGTCGAGCCCGGCGCGCTGCAGGTAACAGGCATTGACCAAGCCGTTGTGGCCGCCGCCGATGACGATCGCATCCCACGCCTTCATGTGCGCTCAACCTCCATCCGGCTGCCCCTTCTTCGGGCTTTTTGTCCCCTGTCGCACCGAATTTGGCACGGATCACGGATTTCTGTCCAGCCATTTTGAATGAATGTTCAACAAATGGTGTTGCGTTTTCCCGTTTATGCGCTAGGCTTTGCGAGCATTTGCGACTGGGGCCATTTTCGGCATTTTTGACTGAGATCCGATGATCAAAACAGCGCACGCCGAGCCGGAATATGACGATACCGCCATCCGCTTCCTGGAGGCGCTCTGGGGCGAGGGCTACCTGTCGCCGGGCGGGCCCGAAGAGGTTGACCGAGTGGTCGAAGGCCTGTCGCTGGAGGGCAAGACGGTCCTCGACATCGGCTGCGGTGCCGGCGGCATCACGCTGCATCTGGTCGCGCGCCACGGCGCGGCGCATGCGACCGGCTTCGATGTCGAACGGCCGGTGATCGAGATGGCAAAGCGGCGCGCGGCCATGCAAGGTCTTGAAGATCGCGCCAGCTTCGTTCAGGCGCCGCCTGGTCCGCTGCCGTTCGCCGACGCTTCCTTTGATGTCGTCTTCTCCAAGGATGCGCTGCTGCATGTGCCCGACAAGGACGCGCTGTTCGCCGAGATCTTTCGCGTGCTGAAGCCGGGTGGCGTCTTTGCCGCGTCGAACTGGATGATTGCGCATGACGGCGAACCGTCGCCGCAGATGAGGGCCTATGTCGCGGCCGAAGGCCTGTCCTTCGCCATGGCCTCGCCGGCGCGCTATGCCCAGGCGATGCGCCGGGCGGGCTTTGCCGATATCGCCGTGCGCGACCGCAATCCCTGGTATCGCGAGGTGGCGCGCGATGAGCTGGCGCGGCTCAAGGGGCCGCTCTATGGACCCGTCGCCGGCGTGGTGGGTGCCGCCTATGTCGACAAGAACATCCATACCTGGGAGGCGATGCAGAAGGTGCTTGACAGCGGTGAGCACCGTCCCACTCATCTGCGCGGTTGGAAGCCGGTGGTATAGCCGGCGATGCTGGAGACCGTGACGCTCATGAAGACTGCAGAGGCCAGGAAGGTTCTCCCCGAACCGTCGCGAAAGGGCGACGCCGAAAAGCGCGGCCGCAAGGCCTCGAAGGAGGTCAGGCAACTGCAACTGATCGAGGCGACGATCGATTCGCTCGCCAAGCGCGGCTACGCGGAGACGACGATGGCCGATGTCGCCGATGGCGCCGGCCTGTCGCGCGGCATCGTAAACTTCCATTTCGAGAGCAAGGAAAAGCTGCTGATCGCCACGCTGCAGCACATGTATGACGAATATTCGGCGCATTGGCGCGCGGCCCTGCAGAACGCTGGCGATGATCCGGCAAGGCAGCTGCAGCTGCTGGTGTGGGCCGACTTCGACCGCTCGATCTGCAACAAGCGCAAGCTCGCGGCATGGCTGGCCTTTTGGGGCGAGGCCAAGTCGCGGCCGACCTACCAGGCGCTGAGCAGCTCGCGCGACAACTACTACCAGCAGGTCTTCATCGATCTCTGTGCGAAGCTCAAGGAGAGCGGTGGCTACACCTATGAACCCCAGGTCATCGCGCTGGCGCTCAGCGGCATGCTCGAGGGGCTCTGGCTGCGGCTGATGATGGGCACCGAGGACACCACCCGCGAAACCGCGCTGCAGGCGGCGAATGCGTTCCTGGCGGCGGCATTTCCCAGGCACTACCCATGAGAAGAAGGCCGGCCGACGAGCCGGCGGAAAAGACAAGGAGGATGGAACAGCAATGAGAACTCTGAGCCGACGCCTGACGCTGACCCTGGCACTGACCGGTGTGCTCGCCGCTTCCGCGGCGGCGCTGGCGGTTGCCGCCGACAAGGACCTGATCGTGTTCGACTGGTCCGGCTATGAGGATCCAAGCTTCCACGGGAAGTATGTCGAGAAGGATGGCGACTCGCCGACCTTCGCCTTCTTCGGCGACGAGGACGAGGCCTTCGAAAAGGTGCGCTCCGGCTTCAAGGCCGATCTCGGCCATCCCTGTTCGCAAAGCGTGGTGAAATGGCGCGAGGCCGGATTGCTGCAGCCGCTCGATACGTCGAAGATCACGGGCTGGAAGGACCTCAATCCCGGCATCATGGCGATGAAGGATCTCGCTACCACAGCCGACGGCAAGGCCTGGTTCATGCCGTGGGACTGGGGCGACACCCAGCTCACCTACAATTCCGAAAAGATCGACGAGAAGGACGTGCAGTCGCTGAAGGCCTTCGCCGATCCGAAGTTCAAGGGCCGGGTCTCGATCGGCGACAATGTCGACGACGCCTATGCGCTGGCAAGCCTCGCCATCGGGCTCAAGGACTGGACCAAGATGACGGACGACCAGTTCAAGCAGGCCTCGGATTTCCTGCGCCAGGTGCACAAGAACGTGCGCTCCTACTGGACCGACACCACCGACATCGTGCAGCTGCTCTCCGGCGGCGAGGTGGATCTCGCCTGGGCCTGGAACGACGCGGCGGTGCAGTCACAGGCCGCAGGCGTGCCGATCAAGTCCAGGAAGGACACCGAAGAGGGCATGTCGACCTGGGTGTGCGGCTATGTGCTGTTCAAGGATGCGCCGGGCAATGTCGACAAGGCCTATGACTATCTAAATGCCGTCAACGATCCCTCGGTCGCCAACATTCTGGTCAAGGACTGGGGCTACGGCCAGGCCAACGCCAAGGGCATGGCCGGTGTCGACCAGGCGGTGCTGAAGGAAAAGGGCTACGACAATGTGGAAAAGTGGGTCGACAAGACGCTGTTCCAGCAGCCTCTGCCTTCCGAGCTGAAGCTCAAGATGATCGCCGAGTTCGAGAAGATCAAAGCCGGCTATTAGGCCTGATTCTGGTGTCCCGTCCGCTCCGGCGGACGGGCTCGCCAACGCCCGGGAATTCTCCTAACCTCCCCCGTCGCTTTTCGCGACGGGGGAGTTTCGCGTCATGAATTCCACGATTCGTTGCCTTGCTCTTGCCGCCGCCGTCACCGTCGGAGCGGGCGCCGCCTACGCGCTTGCCGATGGCATGGTGGCCGCGTTCGAGAAGATCAGGGCCGGCTATTGACGACGGCAGCTGACAGAACCGGAGTCGTCATCGTCGGGGCCGGCTTCACCGGCCTGACGGCCGCGCTCGAGCTGAAGAAGGCCGGCATCGATTTCCTCGTGCTGGAAGCGCGCGACCGGGTCGGCGGGCGGGTGGAGGCGACGCGGAACGGGCTCGGCGAGCTGATCGACCGTGGCGGCCAGTTCCTGTGCGAGGACATGCCAGAGCTGATGGCGCTGGCTAAGGCGCGCGGCAAGACATTCGTCGAGACCTATGTCTATGGCGATTTCATCACCCATCCGTCGATGTCGGCCGGCCAGGCGGAGCGGACCTATGTGACCGCGATGGCGATCCGCGAACGCATGAACCGAATCGAGCCGGACGATTCCGCGATCGCCGGGCTGACCGTCGCCGACTGGCTGCAGCGCCAGGAGGATCCGGTCGATGCCAAGGCGGCCTTCCGTTCGATGATCGAGGGCCTGTGGTGCCTGGCGCTGGACAAGCTGCCGCTCTGGTATCTGATCGACAATGATCGCCGCATTACCAACGAAGTGCCGGAGCTGCAGTATTTTCTGCGCGAAACCATGCAGTCGCTGGCCGAGGACCTTGCCGGCGACCTCGGCGACCGGCTGCGGCTGAACGAAGCGGTCATTCGCATCGAGCGCCGACCGTCAGTCGTTCGCGTCGTCTCGGGCAGTGCTGCCATCGAGGCGCGCGAGGCCCTGGTCGCCCTGCCGCCTGCGACGGCCGACAAGCTCGATTTTCAGCCCGCCTTGCCGGCGGCCTTGAAGAAGGCGCTTGGCGTCTGGGAAAGCGGCGCGGTGGTCAAGATACTGATCCGTTACCCCAAGCCGTTCTGGCGCGAACGGGATCTGAGCGGCATGGTGATGTGGCGCGACATGCCGGGCCTGTTTGCATGCGACGCCAGCAAGGATGCCGAGCACGCAGCGCTCGTCGTCTTCATCGGCGGACCGCTGGCGCTGCGCTGCCGCAAGCTGAGCGCCGCGGCGTTGCGCGCCGAAGTCACGGCGAAGCTCGTGGATGCGGTTGGCCCGGAGGCGGCCGATATGCTCGATTTCAGCCACCGCGACTGGACGGATGACCGCTGGAGCGGCGGCGCCTATGGCGATCTCATCGTCGACGCGACGGCACGGGATGCCGAGCGCACGATTCTTGCCGGCGCGCCGCCGGTGCATTTCGCCTCGTCGGAAGTGTCGCCGTCTTTTCCCGCCTATGTCGAGGGCGCTATCGTGGCCGGGCGCATCGCCGCCGGAAAGATCCTGACCAGCCTTCAATCCGCCATCGCCACCAGGGCTTCGGGATCGTAGGCGAGGCGGATCGGCGCGCCGACGGGGATGTCGTCGGCGCCGAAATCGTTGGTCTCGGTCACCGAGAGCGGCTTTTCCAGGCCGGGTATCTCGACGATCAGGTGGGTGATCTCGCCGAAATAGTGGCGCTCGACCACCTTGCCGGCGACCTCGAATTTGGCCGTCGCATTGTCCCACAGTACGCGTAGCCGTTCCGGCCGGATGCCGAGCGTCGCCGCGCCGCCATTGCGGACAAAAGCCTTCGGCTTGTCGGTCCTGACGCGGCCGAAACCCAGCGTGTCGAGCACCAGCGAGGCGCCGTTCTCCTCGACGATTTCGGCCTTGACGAAGTTCATGCCGCCGAGGAAATCGGCCACCTGGCGGTTGACGGGGCGCTGATAGATCTCCTTCGGCGAGGCGACCTGCGCGATCTTGCCGCCGAACATCACGGCGATGCGGTCCGACATGGCCAGCGCCTCGTACTGATCATGCGTGACCAGCACGAATGTGATGCCGACCGCCTGCTGCAACCGGCGCAGTTCAACCTGCATCTGCTCGCGCAGCTTCTTGTCCAGCGCCGAGAGCGGCTCGTCGAGCAGCAGCACCTTGGGACGCATGACCAGCGCGCGGGCGAGCGCCACGCGCTGGCGCTGGCCGCCGGAAAGCTCGGTGGCGCCGCGCTTGCCGAGGCCGGTCAGCGACACCTGCGCCAGCGCCTCCTCGACGCGGCGCCTTTCCTCGCCCGCTTGCAGCTTCAAGCGCTTCAGCCCGTAGGCGACGTTCTGCTCGACATTGAGATGTGGGAAGATGGCATAGCTTTGGAATACC
This sequence comes from Mesorhizobium sp. M4A.F.Ca.ET.022.05.2.1, assembly GCF_003998845.1. Classification (NCBI taxonomy): domain Bacteria; kingdom Pseudomonadati; phylum Pseudomonadota; class Alphaproteobacteria; order Hyphomicrobiales; family Phyllobacteriaceae; genus Mesorhizobium; species Mesorhizobium sp. M4A.F.Ca.ET.022.05.2.1. Next base: position 6,673 of record NZ_RZOJ01000117.1, read on the forward strand.
ATGTTGGTCGGACGGCGGTTGGCGGGAATGCCCTCCATCGGCTGGCCGTCGACGGCGATCGAGCCGCTGGTCGGATTGTCGAAGCCGGCGATCATGCGCAAGAGCGTGGTCTTGCCGCAGCCAGACGGGCCGAGCAACGAGAAGAACTCGCCTTCCCGGATGGTCAGCGAAGCATCGTCAAGCGCCTTGAAGGCACCGTAGCTGCGGGTGACATCGCGGATCTCGATCATCGCCCGTTCGGACTGGAGACGATCGGACTGGTGGGGCCGTTCGGCCAGGGACAATTCAGGCATAAAGGCCTCCCTCGTTCCGGGTGCGGCTGGCCGCCCGTCGGCGCAGGATCTCGGCAATGGTCATCAGCAGGAAAGAAGCGAGGAGCAGCAGCGTGCCCAGCGCCAGCACACCCGGCAGCTTGGCCGCGAATCGCAGCTGGCCCCAGATGTAGATCGGCAGCGTCGCCTCGGTGCCGGTCAGGAAGAAGGCGATGATGAACTCGTCGAGCGAGATGGTGAAGCAGACGAGCAGGCTGGAGATGATCGCCGGCATCACCATCGGCAGTGTCACCCGCCGGAAGGTGCCGAAGGCACTTTCGCCGAGATCGGCGGAGGCTTCCTCGAGGCTGCGGTCGAAGCCCTCGAAGCCCGAGGTCAGCACCGTCATCGAATAGGGGATGCAAACCAGCACATGGCCGAGCACGACGGTGAACAGCGACAGGCTGAGGCCGAGCTGCAGCATCACCAAGAGCATCGAAATGGCGACGATGACCTCCGGCAGCACCAGCGGCGCCATGATCAGCCCGTTGATGGCGCGCCGGCCGGGGTAGCGGTAGCGGGTGATCGAGCGGGCGGCCAGGATGCCAAGCACGGTCGACAGGACCGAAGCGGAGACGCCAACGATCAGGCTGTTCCAGGTGGCGTCGATCAGCGCCGGCGTGCGCGGCAGGTCCTCGTACCATTTGAGGGTGACGCCCGAGAGCGGGAATTTCGGTGTCGCCGCGGTGTTGATCGAGAAGATCGGCAGGAAGACGACCGGCAGATAGAGGAAGGCGACATAGAGGAAGGCATAGGCCGATAGCCAGCCGCCTGGGAGCAAGCGTTTGATCGCCATCATCGAGCCAGCCTCTGCGCGGCGCGGATGATCAGCACCGTGGCGCCCGCCATCAGCGTCACGATCACCATGGTGGTAACGGAGAGCGCGGCGCCCAGCGGCCAGTTCGACGCCTTGCCGAACTGCGCCTGGATGGCGTTGGCGATCATGACGCCGTCCTTGCCGCCGACCAGCTTCGGCGTCACATAGTCGCCGACCGTCGGGATCATGACGATGAGCATCGCCGAGATGACCCCCGGCGTCGACAGCGGCAGCGTCACGCGCAGGAAGGAGCGCAACGGGCCGTCGCCGAGATCCGTCGCAGCCTCGACCAGCGTACGGTCGACTTTTTCCAGCGAAACGAAGATCGGCAGGATGGCGAAGGTCGCCCAGGCATGGGTCAGCGTGATGATGACGGCGCTCGAATTGTAGAGCAGCGCGGTCGAAGGCTCGTCGATGATGCCGAGGCCCATCAGGCCGGAATTCAAGACGCCGTTGTAGCCGAGGATCACCTTCCACGACATCACGCGCAGCAGGTAGCTGGTCCAGAACGGGATGGTGATCAGGAACAGCCACAGGCTCTTGTGACGGCCGCCGTGGAAGGAAATGAAATAGGCGATCGGGTAGGCGAGGATGACGGTGAGCACGCTGACCGTCAGTGAGATGTAAAGCGAGCGCCAGAGCAGGTCGCGATAGATCGGCTCGGTCAGCGCGATGCGGTAATTCTCCAGCGTGAAGGTGTGGTCGATGGTCAGGTAGTTCTGGGTCCAGAAGGAGTGGGCGAAAACCACCAGGATCGGCAGCACCAGCAGGACGAGGGCATAGAGGAAGGTGGGGCTGATCAGGGCAAAGCCCTGGACGGGTTCGGACTGCAGAAGGGCATTTCGTCTGGCCCGCGACATGCGCAGCGGGGGCGAGCCTTCGGCAGCCGCCGTCATTGCAGCGTTCCGGGCGTGATTTCGGGCACGAACAGTTCCGGCATGTGGCTCCCATTGGTCAGCGCCGGCGGCTTGTTCCCTTTTTTGCTCGCGGCGCAACCGAACGGTGCGTTGCTGGTCGCGCCGCTTGCTTGCCGGCTTTCTTTCATCATGAGCGCATCCGCCAATTGAAATCAAGCGCTATTTCTGTAATATTGATTGAACGGACATTCAAAATGAAGTGAAGAAAGACCATTTTTCCGGGGCTTGCCGCTTCATTCTTTGTCCGCCGAAGGATACACAACCATACGATGCGAGGCTAAGATGGCGGCTGCAAGGGAGATCAGGGCGAGGGAAACCAACCAGCCCGGCGATGACGATGCCGTGGAGCTGGCCAAGCGCCATCTCGTCCAGCCCTGGCCGTATGCCGGCTCGGTCGGCGCCGAGGCGCGCGCGCTGATCGGCGAGGGCGACGGCATCTACATCACCGACGCTTCCGGCAAGCGGCTGATCGACGGGCCGGCCGGCATGTGGTGCCTCAATGTCGGCCACCGCCGCGAGGAACTGGCCAGCGTGATGTACAACCAGGCGATGGCGCTGTCCTACAACACTCCGTGGTACACGATGAACGCGCCCTCGGCGGAGCTCGCCAGGCGCATTTCCGGTCACGCGCCCGCCGATCTCAGCCACACTTTCTTCACCACCGGCGGCTCGTCGGCGGTGGAGACGGCGCTGCGCTTCATGCAGTTCTACAACAATGTGCGGGGACGGCCGGAGAAGAAGCTGATCCTCAGCCGCGGCGGCGCCTATCACGGCTCGACTTACCTGTCGGCCTCGCTCAATGGCCGTCCGCGCGATCGCGACTGGATGGACGGCGCCGACGAGCTGGTGGTCAAGCTCTCCTCGCCCGATCCGTTCCGGCGGCCGAAGGAGATGAGCCCTGCTGCCTTCACCGATTTCTTGGTGGATCAGTTCCGCGACACCGTCGCCCGCGTCGGTGCCGACAGGATCGGGGCCTTTGTCGGCGAACCGGTGCAGGCCTCGGGCGGCGTGGTCGTGCCGCCGGAGGGCTATCTGAGGCGCGTCCGCCAGATCTGCCGCGACAACGACATCCTCTATGTCTCGGACGAGGTGGTGACCGGCTTCGGACGTCTCGGCCACGTCTTTGCCTCCGGCGAGGTGTTCGGCATAGACCCGGACATGATCACCTTCGCCAAGGGCGTCACCTCGGGCTATTTCCCGCTCGGCGGCGTCATTATCTCGGGGCGGCTGCTGGAACAACTGCGCCGTTCCAACCATCCCGACGCGCTGTTCGGCCACGGCCTCACCTACACCAGCCATCCGATCGGCTGCGCGGTGGCGCTGAAGAACCTCGACCTGCTGGAAGACGGCGTGCTCGCGCACGCGCGTGAGGTCGCGCCCTATTTCCAGGCGCGGCTGAAGACGCTGGAGGAATTGCCGCTGGTCGGCGAGGTGCGCGGCATGGGGCTGATGGCTTGCATCGAATGCGTCGCCGATCGCGAAAGCAGGAATCCGCTGCAGCTCGACAAGGACGTCGGCAAACGCATCGACGCACATTGCCATGAGCTAGGCTTGCTGGTCAGGCCGCTGATCAACATGTGCGTGATGTCGCCGCCGCTGATTATTTCGCGCGAGCAGATCGACGACATGGTGGCGATCCTGCGCGAGGGCATTTCGCGCACGATGGACGATCTCAGGAAAGAGGGCGTCTGGCGGGGGTGAGGGTTCTTCCTTCTCCCCGTTCTACGGGGAGAAGGTGCCCGAAGGGCGGATGAGGGGCTGCGCCGACCTCGGCGATTGGCTTGGTCGCCGGACGACGCCAGAAATTGGCGTCTGACTAAAACGATAATCTCAAAAACCTGCGCTGCCCCTCACCTGCCTGCTCTATCCCCTCGACCGCAGCGCGTCGTTCAGCGCCCACATGTCCTTTTCCTCCGGCGCCGTCTCCAGGCCGAGCACGGGGATCTGCTTGCGCAGATGATCGTGGTGGGTGCGCACCCCATATTCGAGGTCCGAGAGATAAAACCCTCCGAACGCTTCCGAAAGCATGGATTCGTTCGACCATACCGAAAGCTGCACGTCCTCGTTCATTGTGTCGCGGTCGATGCGGTAGGCGAGATAGCGCGCCGCCGCCTGTTCTCTCGTCTCGTCCTTGTAGCGGTAGATTGCGCCGCGCAGCAGGGTCTCGCCGGTCGACAGCGGGAACTCCTGATAGAACTGCACGGATTCCGGCATGATCGACAGCGCGTTGTTGGGGAAGATGCCGTAGTAGATCCAGGCCTTGCGCAGATGCTCCGGCAGATGCGAAGCGTCGGGCGCTCGCTTGATGTATTCGCGCACGCTCCAGCGCCGCCCGGCATGCGGATTGTAGGTGGCGAAGGATCGCGACACGCCGTTGACGAAGGGCTCGTCGAAATAGGTCGCACCATAAAGATCCTGTAGCGCCGGATGCGCCATGGCGACGTGGTAGCCTTCATTGTCGACGTCGCGCACCGACTTCCAGTTGACCGGCGATTTTTGGGTCCAGATGCCCCACGATGGCACCATCTCGGCGACGCGATAGTGCGCGATCTCGGCCTCGATCGGCTTCAAAAGCTCGGCCACCGAGGGCTGCGGGCCTCCCTCGTGGAAGCGGATGAAGATGAAACCCATCCAGATTTCGAGGTCGAGCGGCATCAGGCCGAATTCGGTCTTGTCGAGATCGGGGAAGGAGCGCGGACGGGCAGCACCGCGCAGCGTGCCGTCGAGATTGTAGACCCAGCCATGGAACGGGCAGACAAGCGCGTTCTTGCAGGTGCCCTGGCTGTCGGCGACGACGCGGCTGCCGCGATGGCGGCACATATTGTTGAAAGCGCGCACGAGGCCGTCCTTGCCGCGCACGATCAGCGCCCGTTCGCCGATGACATCCATGGTCAGATAGTCGCCGGGATTGGGCACGTCGGAGACATGTCCGGCGATCTGCCAATGGTTGCGGAAGACGTATTCCTTCTCGAGTTCTAGAAGCGCGTTGGAGTGGTAGCTCCATCCCGGCAGACCCCGCCGGTCCCAATCGTTGGGGATCGCCACGTCACGGAGATGCGGGTTCATAGAAGGCTCTTCTTTTGTTGAATGCTCATTCAATATAAGTATATTTTGCTTTGAAATGCAATGGTTTGTTGAAATATGAAATTTTGATGGCGCTGGGTTTGCATCCGCTCAGCGACGATCTGGCCAGGGAAAATCACGGAAAATCCGGGCGTTAACCAGGGTTCTGAAACAGGCCCGGAGCGGCCCGATCGACGTCGACCTGGCAGCGAGAAGCGGCGGCTCTCAGAGACGCAGTCCCGGCCCCGATTTCCTTCGCAAGTGTGAGATTGCTCATAGTCCGCAAGACCGCCTCAGGCCCATTGCTTCGCCTGTGAGGTCGCCTTTCAGGTCGCGCTTATGGAACAGAAATTGCAAACGAACACGAAAATCGGGGAATGACCGAATATGCCCGATCATGCCCGATTTTTCTGTTTCAAGCCGGTTACACGGGCAGCCATCGCGTATCATCCATCCGTTACCGGGTGCGGATACATTCGTTTCATAGCAAAAAGAAAGACAATGAAGGGGATTGCGATGTTCACGAAAGTCCAGACCGCCAACAACCGCCTCCAGGCACCGGAGCGCAACGATCGGCGACCGAAGCTGGCGCTGCGCCAGCGCGCCAGCGACCATCCGATGGCGATGTTCATGGCGATTGGCGCCCTTGCCTTCGCCGGCATGTTCCTCACACCGGCGGCAGGCCCCGCCTTCGCGTCGCTCAATCCGCCGGCAGGTGCCGTCGAAGGCGCGTCGACCACGATCAAGACCGGGCGTTTGCCGATGCCGCAGATCGATTTCGCCTGCAAGGGCCAGGCTTGGGGCGCCGAGAGCGCGGACTGTCTGCGCGCCATTGCCGAGCAGTCCGGCAAGCATAGGGAACGCGCGGTGCGCATGATCGCCAATGCCGCGCCGCTGACCAGCACGCCGAACGTCTTCTGACTTGTCGAACGTGATCCGCGAAACAGTTCCCCGCTTCGCGATCACGCTTTGACCTCCCCAGAGCGCTCCTCCTGCGCTCAAGTCAGGCTCCCACCGCATCGTCGGTTGGGAGCCTCTTTTTTTCGGTCTGTCGATATTCAGGTGAGGCCGGCCTGCTAACGGCGAGTTCCTGCGCTTGCTCCAGTATCTTTGAACGGCTGGATGTCAGCTCTCCACGGCAGCCTGCTCGGCGATGGCCGAAAGCACGCCGCGCACGTCCAGCGTGCTGAACGGCTTTTCCAGGATCTGCGGCCGCTGATGCGGCGGCAGCGCCTCGATCTCGGCCTTGGCGCCGATCAGGTCGCCGGTGACCAGCACGAAGCGCTGCGCCAGCGCCGGCCGTTCGGCGAGCAACTCGCGATAGATTGCGATGCCGCTGGTGCCGGGCATGCGCAAATCGGAAAAGACGATGTCGGGCGGCATCTGGCCGCTGAGGATCGCCGCCGCCGACGTCCACGCCGGCACGACGCGCGACTTGACGCCCATCAGCTCCAGTATGTCGGAGAGCGAGCCGGCGACATCGGGCTCGTCGTCGATGATCAGCGCGTGGCGCAGGCCGCTTGAGCGCGCCGGTCCTTCGCTGCCAGCGGCCGCGCCGGCAGTGATCGCCGGCAGCTGGACCACGAAACGCGCGCCGTGCGGCTGCACCTCCTCGAACCAGATGTTGCCGTTGTGCCGCTCGATGATCGACTTCGAGATCGACAGGCCGATGCCTGTGCCGACGCCGATCGGCTTGGTGGTGAAATAGGATTCGAAGATGCGTGAACGGATCGCTTCCGGCACGCCAGGGCCGTTGTCCTCGACGGAGAAGCCGGGATTGCCGCGATCGCTGCGAAACGTGCGCACCTTGATCAGCCGGTCGCCTGCGACGCCAGCCAACGCATGCTGACTGTTGACGAGGAAGTTGGCGGCCACCTGCGTGACATGGTCGGCATCGGCCATGGCCAGCAGCGGGCCGACGGCGAACTCGGTGTCGATGATGATGCCGCTGGAGCGCGCGCCATAGGCTGTCACTTCGAGCGCGGCGCGGATCACCTGGTTGAGGTCGGTCTCTGCCTGCTCGGTCGGATGCAGGCGCACCATCGACAGGAAGCTCTTGACGATGCGGCCGCAGCGCTCGGCGGCTGCGCGTACCTTCTCGGCGCGCACCTTGGTCTGCGGGTCGGTGGCGAACTCATGCAACAGCGTCGATTGCGCGACGACCACGGCAAGGGGGTTGTTCAGCTCGTGCGAGACGCCGGCCAGCAGCGAACCCATGGCGGCCATCTTCTCGTTCTGGTGCAGCTTCTCGCGCTGGCGGCCGATTTCCTCCTCGGCGCGCAGCTTGTCGCGCAAATCGCGGATCGAGCCGAAGATCAGCCTGCGGTCGGCAACCCGCATCTCGGTCGCCGTCAGTTCGATCGGGAACACCTCGCCGGCGGCATTCTGGGTCACGGTCTCGAGCCGCTGGCCAACCATTGGCGCGCCGCGGCCCGACATGTATTCGGCGCCCGAGGCATAGCCCTTGCGGTAGTAGATCGGAACGATGGTGTCGAGCAGGTCCTTGCCGAGGATGTCGCTGCGCGGGAAGCCGAACATCTTCTCGGCCGCCGGATTGAACTCGATGATCGAGCCGGTCTCGTCGATGACGACGATGGCGTCGAGCGAAGCCTGCAGCATGGTGCGGCGGATAACCTCACTGGCATGGGCGTCGGAGGGCGAGTGCTCGATGGCATCGCCGATGGCCAGCGCGATGATGTGCAGCGTCGCCTCTTCCTCATCGGTCCATTCGCGCTCGGCGACACAATCGTTGACCGCCAGCGTGCCCCAGAGATGGCCATGCGCGAAGACCGACACCGACAGGAACGACTTGATATTCTGCTTCTCGAAGTCGGCTCTCAGGAAGCCGTCGAGATCGCGGGTATGGCCGGCAAAGATCTTGCCTTGCCGCTCGTCCTCCTGCAGCCGCTCCAGCAACGGGTCGGAATTGATGATCGACTGCATGATGACGGTGGGCGAGGCGAGTTCGCCGCCGAATTCGGGATCGATCCAGTAGGCCGAGACCGACTGGGCGAAGCCCTGGCCCGGAAGCTCGCGAAGCCGAAACAGAATGCCGCGCTGGCAATCCATGGCGCGGCAGAGCGTCTCCAGGATGATGTCCATCTCGCGCTGCCAGTCACCGGCCTCGCGCAGCCGGCGCACGACGCGGACGGCCGCCATCGCCGCGCCCTGGCGGGTGGCTTGCATATCCGTTCGGGCGGCTTCGGCTGTCATGTTCAATACGTCACCCAGGGCCAGATCGGCAGGATATGAAATTCAGCACAC
>NZ_RZOJ01000118.1:0-15038 GCF_003998845.1 Mesorhizobium sp. M4A.F.Ca.ET.022.05.2.1
TCCGAGATGACGTCGGCCGCGAAGGCAGTACCGCTAAGGGCGAAGAGCCCGACCGCGACCGCGAGCGGCGCGAATTTGAGATTGGCTTGCATTGTTCTTTACTCCTTAAGCCACAGGACACATAGGCTTGTTGTTCATGAGCGCCCCAAGACCCGTCCGGGGGGATAAACGGACCCGGCGCTCAACGGTTCCAAATGTCGTGTCGAAATGCGGCTGAAGCGAACCTGAACTTGGGTCATTCCCCGGCGCGAATGAGGCTGAACCGTGACGTTGCATCTTCGCAACAGCGAAATGTCAGCAGGGCTTCCATGCTGCGCTGCACGCGGCTTGGTGCAAGGACTCCAGCGTCCTATATTGCGATCCAGCCGGCGCGAATCCGGATCACGCAAAGGTTGCGACGAGGCCGTTCCGCCACATTCCCGCCCCAGGTGGAAATGGCGTTTAACCCCTTGCCCCGTCATAATGTGCCGGCTTCCGGAATCGAGGCGGCGATTTGAGGATTGACAGATGAGCAAAGCCGCCGGGACAGCGCTGGTGACGGGTGGGGCAAAACGGATCGGTAAAGCGATCGTCGAGGATTTGGCCGCGCATGGCTTTGCCGTCGCCATCCACGCCAACCGCTCGGGTGCCGAGGCAGAGGCGCTGGCTGAACGCATAAGGGGCGAGGGCGGTCGCGCCGCCGTGATCGCGGGCGACCTCACCGACATGGACGCCGTCGGCGATCTCGTCGGCCGCTCGGAGGCGGCGCTTGGGCCGGTCAGGTTGCTCGTCAACAATGCCTCGCTTTTCGTCGACGATCGTGTCGAGGATTTCGACTGGCAGGCCTGGGACCGCCACTTCGCCATCCATGTGAAGACGCCGGCGCTTCTGGCGCAGAATTTCGCCCGCGCGCTGCCGCAAGGCGAGGAGGGGCTGATCGTCAACATAATCGACCAGCGCGTGTGGCGGCCGACACCGCGCTATTTTTCCTATGCGCTGTCTAAGTCGACGCTGTGGACACAAACCCAGATGCTGGCGCAGGCGCTCGGCCCGCGCATCCGCGTCAATGCCATCGGCCCGGGCCCGACGCTCAAGAGCGCGCGCCAGGACGATGATGATTTCGCCGCGCAGCTCGACGGGCTGATCCTTAAGCGCGGCCCGGATTTGTCCGAATTCGGCGCTACCATCCGCTATCTCTGGGACGCGCGCTCGGTCACCGGCCAGATGATCGCGCTGGACGGCGGCCAGCACCTTGCATGGCAGACGCCCGATGTGACAGGCATGGTGGAATGAGTCCCACAGATCAGAAGCACAAACGAAACGGCGACGCCGACGACCTGCCGCCCGACCTCGACCTCGAGGACGAGTCGGTCGAGGAGATCGTCGAGCCGGAGACAGCCGGACCGGACGTTGCCTTCACCACGATCGACTGGACGCCGCATGCCGGCGACGCCGACGGCATGGTCGGCGCCGAGGTGATCCAGACGCTCGTCAAGCGGCTGCCCAACGCGCCCGGCGTCTATCGCATGATGAACGCCGCCGGCGACGTGCTCTATGTCGGCAAGGCGCGCAGCCTGAAGAAGCGCGTCACCAACTACGCGCAGGGGCGCTTTCACACCGCCCGCATCGGCCGCATGGTGCGCGAGACGGCGACGATGGAATTTGTCGTCACCCGCACCGAGATCGAGGCGCTGCTGCTCGAGGCGAACCTCATCAAGCGGCTCAGGCCCCGCTTCAACGTGCTGATGCGGGACGACAAATCGTTTCCCTATATCCTCTTGACCGGCGACCATGTCTCGCCCGGCATCTACAAGCATCGCGGCGCGCGTTCACGAAAAGGGGATTATTTCGGCCCCTTCGCTTCCGCCGGCGCGGTCGGCCGCACCATCAATTCGCTGCAGCGTGCCTTCCTTTTGAGGAGCTGCACCAATTCCTTTTACGAGAACCGTACCCGGCCCTGCCTGCTCTACCAGATCAAGCGCTGCGCCGGTCCTTGCACCGGCGAGATCTCGCACCAGGACTATGCCGGGCTGGTCGCCGAGGCGAAGGACTTTCTCTCCGGCCGAAGTCTCAAGGTGAAGACGGAAATCTCCGCCGCCATGCAGCAGGCCTCGGAGGAGCTCGATTTCGAGCGCGCCGCCATCTACCGCGACCGGTTGGCCGCGCTCTCGCATGTGCAGGCGCACCAGGGCATCAACCCGCAGACGGTGGAGGAGGCCGACGTCTTCGCCATCCACCAGGAGGGCGGCCAGACCTGCATCCAGGTCTTCTTCTTCCGCACCGGCCAGAACTGGGGCAACCGCGCCTATTTCCCCAAGGCCGACCCGGCGCTGGAGGCAGCGGAGGTGCTGGGCTCGTTCCTGGCGCAGTTCTATGACGACAAGCCGACGCCGCGCGCCATCTTGCTGTCGCATACCGTCGTGGAGCAGGAACTTCTGGCCGAGGCGCTGTCGACCCGCGCCGGCCGCAAGGTGTCGATCTCCGTGCCACAGCGCGGCGAGAAGAAGGACCTGACCGACAACGCGCTGCAGAACGCGCGCGAGGCGCTCGGCCGCAGGCTGGCCGAGACATCGACGCAGGCGCGCCTGCTGTCGGGCTTTGCGCAAACCTTCGGCCTGGCCAAGCCACCGGTGCGCATCGAGGTCTACGACAACTCGCACATCATGGGCACCAATGCCGTCGGCGCCATGGTCGTCGCCGGGGCGGAAGGCTTCGTGAAGAACCAGTACCGAAAGTTCAACATCCGCTCGACCGAGATCACGCCCGGCGACGATTTCGGCATGATGCGCGAAGTCATGGAGCGGCGGTTCTCGCGCCTGCTCAAGGAGCATGGCGACACGCCGCAGGAGGCGGAAGGCGCACCGGCCGAGGATGACGGCGAGGACGGCATCGAGGCCAATGGCGGCTTTCCGGCCTGGCCGGACGTCATCCTCATCGACGGCGGCCAGGGCCAGATGACGGCGGTGCGCAAGATCCTCGCCGATCTCGGCATCGAGGACCGCGTCGCCGCGATCGGCATCGCCAAGGGCCAGGACCGCGACGCCGGCCGCGAGCGCTTCTTCGTCAGGGGCAGGGACTCTTTCTCGCTGCCGGTGCGCGACCCCGTGCTCTATTTCGTCCAGCGACTGCGCGACGAGGTTCACCGCTTCGCCATCGGCTCGCACCGCGCCCGCCGCAAGAAAGAGATGGTCAAGAGTCCGCTCGACGAGATCGCCGGCATCGGCCCCGGCCGCAAACGCGCGCTGCTTTTGCATTTCGGCACCGCCAAGGCCGTCAGCCGCGCCGCGGTCGAGGACCTGGTCAAGGTCGACGGCATTTCGGAACAGATGGCCAAGCTGGTCTACAACCATTTTCATGACAGCTGACCATTCTTGCGCCTATTTTCGCCTGACCAATCGAATCTGACCAGTTGACCCCCCACATTCCCTTCTGATTTGAGTACGCAGCGGAGAGAGTACCCAAAACGACATGGCCCAGCGCGCGTTCAACCTGCCGAACATCCTCACCTACGCCCGTATCATCGCGGTGCCGCTGGTGGTGCTGTGCTTCTTTCTCGAGGGACATCTGAAGTCGAGCGACTTCGCCCGCTGGTCGGCGCTGGTCATCTTCCTGCTCGCCTCCATCACCGATTATTTCGACGGCTATCTGGCGCGCGCCTGGCAGCAGACCTCCAACATCGGCAAGATGCTTGATCCGATCGCCGACAAATTGCTGGTCGCCACCTGCCTGCTGCTTCTTGCCGCCGACACCGACCGCCATGCCGGCATCGCCGGCTGGTCGCTGTGGGCGGCGATCATCATCCTGTGCCGCGAGATCCTGGTCTCTGGCCTGCGCGAATATCTGGCGGCGCTTAAGGTGTCCGTGCCCGTCACCCAGCTCGCCAAGTGGAAGACCACCATCCAGATGGTCGCCATCGCCTTCCTGCTGGCAGGCCCCGCCGGCGACAAGATCTTCCCGCTGACCACGCAGACCGGACTGGTGCTGCTGTGGATCGCAGCTCTCGTGACGCTCTACACCGGCTACGATTATTTCCGCGCCGGCCTCAAGCACATCATGGACGAGTGAGATGGCGACCAGGCTCATCTATTTCGCCTGGGTGCGCGAGCGGATCGGCAAGCCGGAAGAGGATGTCGACCTGCCAGCCGGCATCGAGACGGTGGCAGACCTATTGCGTTGGCTGAAGTCGCGCGGCGAGGAATACGAGAACGCGCTGCAATTTCCTGACGTCATCCGCGTCGCCATCAATCAGGAACATGTCGGCCACCGCGAGAAGATCGCGGGCGCGCGCGAGATCGCGCTGTTCCCGCCGATGACAGGGGGCTGAGGTGCCGGACGCTGTGGTGCCTGCAATACGCATCCAGCGCGAGGATTTCGACGTCGCCGCCGAAATCGCCGGGCTGACCAAGGGACGTGCCGATATCGGCGCCGTGGTGACCTTCTCCGGTCTTTGCCGCGACGAGCAGGGCAGGCTCGCCGCCCTCGAGCTTGAACACTATCCGGGCATGGCCGAGGCCGAGATCGGTCGCATCGCCACCGAGGCGGTCCAGCGCTGGCCGTTGCAGGGGCTGACCGTCATCCACCGCCACGGCAAGGTCCGGCCCGGCGAGAACATCGTGCTGGTGGTGGCGGCTTCGGCGCACCGGCAGGCGGCATTCGAGGCGGCGAATTTCCTCATGGATTACCTCAAGTCGCGCGCGCCCTTCTGGAAGAAGGAGCACCATGCCGATGCTTCCGAGGGTGGCTGGGTCAAGGCCAAGGAGGCCGACGACGAGGCAGCCGAGCGCTGGATGACGAAGCCGACCGATTAGAATCCACCCCGTGGCCATGTATTGACCGCAATCCTGCAGGACCCTGCGTTGGCTGGCGCAACCTAGGGGAGCTGGGTCATGCTGGACAGGATCGCTGAATTCTTCTTCTTCGGCCTGGTGCCGTTGGTCGTTGGCGTACTTGCGGTGCCGGAATTCTCCGATGCCGCCGAGACGACGCTGAAGGGCGAGGTGATGTATCGCGAGCGTATCGCGCTGCCGCCCAATGCCGTGCTGTCGGTGCAGCTTGCCGACATGTCGCTGGCCGACGCGCCGGCCGCCATCATCGGCGAGCGCAAGGTGGCGCCGGCGGGCCAGGTGCCGATCAAGTTCGAGATCAGCTTCGACCCGCAGGTCGTCCGCCCGAACATGAGCTACGCGCTGCAGGCGCGCATCACCGTCGACGACAAGCTGCTGTTCATCACCGATACGCGCCATCAGGTCGACCCGCTGAGCGATAAGCCTGAGACCATCGTGCTGAAGATGGTGGCGCAGGACCCAACGGCGGATGCGCTGCTCGGGCAGAGTTGGCTGGTCGAATATATCGACGGCATCGGCGTCATCACCGACCCGCAGGCGACGTTCCGGGTGGACGAGGGCGGCAAGGCCGGCGGCAAGGGCCCCTGCAACGCCTATTTCGCCACCGCCAAGGTGGACGGCGAAAAGATCGCCATCAGCGACATCGGCTCGACCTACATGGCCTGCGCGCCTGAGGTCATGGCTCAGGAGAAGGCGCTGTTCGAGGCGCTGGCCAAGGCCGCCTCCTACCATATCGACGCCGGCAAGCTCATCATCGCCGACAAGGACGACCGCGTCATCCTGCGTTTCAATGCCGCGAGCTAGATTTCTGGAAAGCTGGGGAGCGGCTTTCCGTCCCTAGGCCAGCACAAGCGCGTTACCGCGCGGTGGTTCCGATCATAGAGCAGTCGAACATCCGGCCGCCTGCCGGGCTGTAGGACGCGAGTCTGGGCCGCGCGGGCATGCCCGCGATCTCAAGGAGCAGCTTTCGGCGGATCGCGACTTCGAACTGCCCGAGATCGTCGATTCCGATCAAGAATGAGTCCGGTCCGCCAATGACACAGCGCTCGTAGTAAAGATTGAGATAGTGCTCGCCAAAGGATTGGAAGCCGTTTGAACCACCGCGCGGCAGCGAGACGGGCAGTCCATTGATGGTGATGCCGGAGCCTGTCAGCCTGTCGCGTATCGGCGCGACGGGCAGGCCGGCATTGTTGGGACCGTCTCCCGATACATCGATAATCCGGCGCGCCGCTGCGGTGCGGCTCTTTGCAAACAGGTCGCCCGCTGACAGAAGGGCGCCCGAAATGGAAGTGCCTGCCTGCGCTGTGACAGGCTCGACCGCCAGGGCGTCGGCGAACCGCTTGGCGTCGTCGTAGCTGCCGACGATCGTCCAGGGCAGAACGACGCGCTGATAGTTCGGCCCGGCCCATTCGAGATATGAAACAGCGATCATGCCGCGTGCGCCCGATCCTATGGCTCCAGCGAGGTCCGGATGCCGGAATGCGCTGACATAACCGTCACGCTGGACCCGTTGTTCGGACAAGCTCATCGAGGACGAGACATCCACCGCGAGGACCAGTTCGAGGTCGACGAGGGGCCTTGCTGGTTCAGCCGCCAGCGACACCGAGCAAAATGCGCCGATGAGGAACGCCATTGCCGCGATGCGCGATCGTGCCGGCCGCGCCCGCGAGTTGGAATGAATATCTTTGCCCAACGATAATGCCATCCAGCACTGCCCCGGGTTCCATAGGCGCGATCTCGGCAATCTGTTGGGGAAGTATGCGGTGGCAAGCGCATGCGCGCTTCACCCGAATGGGTGACGCGCAGTTCAGTGGTGTTAGGGGGCGCGCAAGCGTGATAGCAGCGCCGTGAGTTCGGCCTGGCGATGCGTTCCCGTTTTGGCGAGGATCGCGCGGAGTTGGGTTCGCGCGGTCTCACGGCCAATCGCCAATCGGGCGCTCGCGGCGTCGATCCCGTCGCCGGCGGTCAGGCTGCAAGCCAGCCGCGCTTCGGCTGCCGTGAGTTGGAAAGCCTGGCCGAGCAAGCGTGCCGATGGCGCATGTTCCCTCACAAGGTCGGTGAAGCAAAGCAGAAAGTCACCGCCGTTGAACAGGTCGCGCACGAATGCAGTCATCGGCACCAGCTCGGCAAGGAGCCAGAACGAAGCGTCGCGGGTGATGACTTCCGGGCTGGCCAAAAACGACCCGTCCACTGGGCTTGAGACGGCGGCGCTGATCATCCGCTGCAGGCGGGAATCGCTCTCCCGGTCGGCTGCGTGGATGTGGCCATGGCGAACTACGAGGCCCGAGCCGAGCAGTGCATCCGCATGCTCGTTGCAACGCGTCAGGCGCCCGTGGCAGTCGAGCAGCGCCGCGCCAAAATTGAACTGATCGAGGACGGCCAGGGTCGGGTCGAGCGAAATCTCCCAGATCTTCTCGGCCAGGCTGATGACCCGGCTGAGGTCCGGCGCCGCGCGCAGGAAATGATCGGCCGCGGACGGATCGAATGGCCCGCTGCGGGCGTCGCGGTACATCGACAGAACCCATCTGCGCTTCTTCACCGGGAAGCAAACGGCCGCCCACCACTCACGATGTCCTGGACCGGCTATTTCCTGATAGTAGGGCAGAAACCTCCGCTCCTCAGGCGTGGTGATTTCGTCCTCGACTGTGAAGCAAATTGCGGGCTTCGAAAGCCGCTCTGCCCTCTCCGGATGTGGGTCGGGAGCGCCTTCGATGTTTTCGAGCCAGAGCGCCGCGAATTCAGCGTGCTCTGTCGAGTCCGGGGTCGGCCTGGTCCGGTTGCGCTGATCGCTCCGAAAAGGGTGCGTGTCATCACGGACGCGGATGACGCAACTCGTCGTCCCCAGGGAATCGGCAAGGTTTTGCAGCGCTTGCGGCCACCGCCCGAATTCGAACGCGGCGTCGTAGCAATTCTCGATCGCGGACGCGATTCCCCGATTGGCAGCCATAAGAGTCTACCTGACGATGGATGGGCTACCACACGCGTCAAAGATACCACCGATCGGCGAAGGCCGGAATGGCTGGCCATATCGTCCTCCTGGGGGCGGCTGCGAGACTATCGCCGGAATAATCCGACCGCGCTGAGCGTTTCCTTCCATATGGCGGGCAGGCAAAAGGGATACGTCCCTCACTGAAGTCGCCCGGATCGAAAGCGGCTCGATCTGGCCACTCAAAGGAGTCCAGATATGAAAAAGCACGCGCTTATCCTTGCAGCCACATCGCTGATTGCCTTCGCTGGCATGGCCAGGGCGGACGACCATCTGGTCACGGCCCTCCAGCATGGCCTCAGTCCCGACAGCCAGGCCTTGCAGCCCAACAAGGCCGGTCACAGCGGCGACCTCGCGCCCGGGCAGGGCAGTCCGTTTGTCGGCGCCGATACCCAGACGCCGGCAACCGACACGGAAGCGGCGAACAAGCATGCGAATGTGAAGGAGCGCCAACCGAAATGACGGGAATCCGCCGCGAGGGGCGGCGGGCATCCGCTGCGTAGGTCCGGCAACGGCTGCGCTCAGCCCTTTGCCTTCTCGAAAAGCGCGCCATAGTGGTAAGTCAGCCGCCGCCGGGCGGCCTCCAACTGGCTGGCATCGATGTCGATGCCAACGACGTGCCGGGCCATGCCGCCATCGGCAAGGTGAACCAACCGTCGCCGCAGCAAAGGTCGATCGCCTCCGTGCCGGATCTCAGCACACCGGCGGGGTCTGGCCATAACGCCTCCCACCAGGTGCTCGACGGCATTTCGGTGCCTTGGAAGAAGCCGGGAATGGCGCTGGTCGGCCTGGCCTGCTGGAATGTCTCGATCGCCGCTTCAATCCAAGCCGGAAATTCCCGGCAGGCACTACTGACCGGAGAGGCTTCGGCTGATTTCGTCTTCGTCGAAGATCCCGGCGGCAAACAGCGCCATCGCTTGCGCGGCAAGGTCCGCGGCTTCGGGGCTGCCGGTGCCGATGCCCCGCTCCTGGCAGATGCGGTCATAGATACGCTTCAGCAGGACAAGGTCGTCAGGGTAGGCGACGCCGCTGGTGGAAACCTTGGGATTGATCATCGCCCGCTTCAGGTTGGAGGGGCGGAAGCGCGATAGTCACTCACAGCCGGCGATGCCCTTGGGAAGTTATCACCGATGGCATCAACCTAGCGCGACCGGCGGGTCTGTCCACCCCTCAGGAATCGAAAAGGCGGCGCCGGTCCGACCGGCTGCCGCCTTCAATCACTCGTCGTGCTGATGGCTCAGCCGACGATCTCGGTGTCGGAGAACCAGTACCTGATCTCCTGCGCCGCGGTCTCCGGTGCGTCGGAACCGTGCACGGAGTTCTCGCCAATCGACAGCGCATGTACCTTGCGGATGGTACCGTCGGCGGCGTTGGCCGGGTTGGTGGCGCCCATCACGTCGCGGTTCTTGACGATCGCGTTCTCGCCTTCCAGCACCTGCACGATGGTCGGGCCCGAGGACATGAACTCCACCAGTTCGCCGAAGAACGGGCGTTCCTTGTGCACCGCGTAGAAGCCTTCCGCCTCGCGGCGGCTCATCCACACCCGGCGGGAGGCGACGACGCGCAGGCCGGCGTCTTCCAGCATCTTGGTGATGGCGCCGGTCAGGTTGCGCCGGGTCGCGTCCGGCTTGATCATGGAAAAGGTGCGTTCGATCGCCATTGGGTCGTCCTTGTGATGAGAATGGATTGCGGGGTGGCGGGCTCTATACAAGCCGCTTCGCCCCTTGCCAAGGGGAGCGCCAAGGGAAGCACTTGCCGGCGGCGTTCTAGCCAAGGGCGGCGCTTTGCGCGACAATGGAGGCTCGGGACAGGAACGAAGGAAGCCGGGCGCGGCGCGAGATGAACTGGCCCTATCTGAGACGCGGGGATGTAGCCGGCATCCTGCTTGTCGCCGTCCTCCTCGGTGCCGTGGCCTTCGTCCTGCTGCTCCATCGCGGAATGGGATCGCGCGAGAATTTCGGCTTCGGCCCGGAATGGCAGTGCGCCCGCATGGAGCAGGGCGATCCGATCTGCGTCAGGCTCGTCGACAAGGATGCGGCGAAGTGACCGGATTCCAGGAAAAGTGTGTAGCGGTTTTTCGTTCGGGCTTGCGTAGGACAAATATCTGGAGTGGTTCAGCGTTCTTCAAAACGCCGAGGCGCGCTATCGCCTGAGGATCACTGCCGGGCGCCGTTGTTCCCAGCCCTCACGCTCCAGCCTCGGCACGCAATCCTCCTCGCTGGGGTAGCCCAGGCAGAAATAGCCGATCAGCGTCCATTCCGGCGGCGTGTCGAGGATGCGGGCGATCTCGGCCGGATCGAGGATCGACACCCAGCCCATGCCTATGCCTTCGGCGCGAGCCGCCAGCCACAGCGTGTGCACCGCCATGACCGCCGAATAGTCGATGGTGGCGGGCATCGTCAGGCGGCCGAGCCCATGGCCTTGCGCCGTCGTGCGGTCGGCGAAGACCGCGAACTGGCAGGGCGCCTCGGTCAGCCCAGCGAGCTTCAGTCGCGCATAGAGCGCCGCCCGCTCGCCGGAAAAACATTGCAGCGCTTCGGCATTGCAATGCTCGAAACAGGCTCGCACGGCCCCGCGGCGCTCTGGGGCGTCGACCACGACGAAGCGCCAGGGCTGGCTGAGGCCGACGGATGGCGCGATGCTGGCCAGCGCCAGCAACCGTTCCAGCGTCCCGTCGTCAAGCGGCGCCGTCTTGAAACGCCTGACGTCCCGGCGCCACTGCATCAAGGTGATGAGCCGGAGTCGAAATTCGTCGGAGAAATCCGGGGCTGATGCCATGCCGCAGCGCTGCCTTCGTGTGATTGCCCGGGTCTGCCCGGCTGCCTCTTTCTTTGCCCCGATCAAGGCGGCGGTGAGGCACGCGAAGCGACGCAGGCACGTCCACTTTGTCGCATTTGGGGAGGGAGGAGGTGGTAGGGGCAGTGGGGCAGTAGGTATCCCTCCCTATCTTCCCTACTGCCCTATTCCCTTACTCGCCCAGAATCGTCATTGGCGCGAATCCTCCAAGGGTTTAGGTAGGCCTGAACTGGAACGCGAGCGGGGACGGAGAGATGAAACAGCATTTCATGATGTTTGCAGCCTACAACCAGTGGGCCAACGGCCGCATCTACGATGCCGCCGCCGATCTCGATGACGCGGAGTTCGAGCGCGATGTCGGTGCCTTCTTCGGCTCGATGATGGGGACGCTCAACCATCTCCTGGTCGCTGACCGCGTCTGGATGAAGCGCTTCAGCGGCGAGGGCGACGCGCCGGCGAGTATCGACAGGATTGTCCACCGCGCCCTGTCCGTTCTCAGGCTGGCGCGCGAGGCGGAAGACAAGCGGATCATCAGTTGGATCGACGGCATGAGCGAAAAGGCGCTCGCCGGCCGCTTCTCCTACATGACCCTTTCGGACATGCGCACCATCTCGCAGCGGCTGGCGCCGGCGCTCAGCCATTTCTTCAACCATCAGACCCATCATCGCGGCCATGCGCACATGATCCTGACCGTGCTTGGCCGACCATCTGTGCCGCTCGACCTGGTGCTGTTCCAGCGCAGCGAGGAAGGCCGCGCCTACGCCTGACGTTCCGGCAGGAACCCGGTGCTTAAGTTCCTGAAATTTAAAATATAGAGAAATTTCGTCTAAATCTTTCGAGCAGAAGTGCAGCGATTGAAAACTACGATTCGTGATATGAGCACGAGCTAAAGAAACCAAAACACCACTCTCCACGTATCTTGTCGAAGAAAGAACGTGCGTTTAAGTTGCACAATGCTGCAATGCAGAAGTAGTAACCACACAGGAGAGTGTTATGGCTAGTATCGTAAAGAGATTCGCCAGCACATTGGCGAGTGGTGCAATCATCGTTGTTCTTGCCATGCCGGCGAACGCGCAAAGCGTCGGGCTTGGTGGACTTGGCGGCGTATCCGTTGGCGGCAACAGCGCCGACGCCAATGCGGGCGGCCCAGATGGGGCTGACGCAAATGCATCTTTCGGCGGCAGCAACACCAGCGCCAGCGTTTCGATCGGCGGCTCGGGTGGCGCCAATGGGGCCGCCACCATCGGCGGGAGCGATTCCACGGCTACGGCATCCATCGGCGGCACCAACGGTGCCGGAGCCACTGCGACCTTGGGCAACGGCACCAACAGCGCGGCCGGCGTGACGCTCGGCGGCACGAGCGTTGGCGCCAATGTCGGTGTTGGCGGCACCGTTCCTGGAGCTCCCGGCGCGACTCCGCCCGGAACCCCGAACCTGGCCTCCGTTGTCGCCGAAATGTCGAGCGGCCAACTGGCACGGATGAAGAAGCGCTGCGTCGACGTGCTCAGCAGCGAAGGCACCTATGATCGCGACCTGCGGCAGCTCTGCCTGATGATCGCGCGGCGCTGACATTTCCGGCGAGGGGGGTGTCGAACCAGCCGTGAGGCCGTGGCCGGCACTCTCCTGGCCTCCGGCCAGTCGGAAGGCCGCTATCCAGGCGCTAACGAGGTGGCGGGCCTTTTGCGCATTACAGCTGCCGGTCGCCCTTCGACAGGCGGTTAACCACAATTGAATTGCAACTAATATGTTAGGAATTCGTTTGCGCTCCGGCTGCAAGATAGGCCAGTTGTAGTGGGAGCAAGGGAATGCGCATCGATTTGTCCCCGACGAGCTGGGGCAGGGTCATCGCGGTCACCATTGCCGGCACGGCGGTCTGCATCGCCGCGGCCTTTTTCGTCGATTCGTACAATTTTCCCTTGCTGTCGCCCGATGCGCTGTGGCGGGCGCAGATGACGGACCTTTTGCTGCCGCTCGTGCTCGCGGGATCGTTCTTCTTCTTCCTGATGTTCAAGATGCGCCAGTTGGCCGTCGCGCAGAAGGCGCTGAGCATCGTCGCGGCCACCGACAGTCTGACGGCGGTGTTCAACCGCGGCGCCTTCTCGATGCTCGTCGAGGCCTATCTCGATCAGGCCCGCAGCCAGGCGGTCGTCGATGCCGGCGCCTTCCTGATCGTCGATGCCGATCATTTCAAGACCATCAACGACCGTCTCGGACATGATTGCGGCGACCAGGCGCTGAAGCTGATCGCCAAGACGATCAAGGGCCAACTGCGCGGCGCCGACATTGTCGGCCGCATCGGCGGCGAGGAGTTCGCGGTCTTTCTGCCCGGCGCCGACGCGTCGCAGTCCTGGCTGGTCGCCGAAGGGATCAGGCGGCGCATCCGCAAGGTGGAATTCTCGCCCGACGGCCGGCCTTGTCCGCTTTCGGTTAGCATCGGCGGCGTCGCCTTCAGCGGCAACACCACCTATGCCGACATGTACCGGACGGCCGACAGCCACCTCTACAAGGCAAAGTCGAACGGCCGCGACCAGGTCAGCTTCGCGACGGCCGCGCTGCTTGGCACGCTGACCGACGACGCCGCGACGGTCCATTGAGAAGTAGCGAATAGTGCGTAGCGAATAGCGAATGGCTGTGCGCCGGCTGGCGCATTCATTGCCGTACCCTACTCGCTGTTCCCTATTCGCTACTCACTCACTTCATGCCGCATAGCCGCCAAAGCTGCGCGCCACCGGCTTGACCGAGACGGCGGGCTGGGCGGCGGGCCAGAGGATGCCTGCGGTAACCGCGAAGGTGATCAGCGCATCGCGTGCCGCCTCAGCGGAGATTCCTCCGGCCCGCGCGGCCTCGCAGGCCTTCACCGCGGCACCATAGCTCAGCCGCCGCCGCGACGGCGGGAATTCTGTCAGGAATTCATGCATGTCGAACAGTGACGCGATCATGCGCTTGTGGCCGGCGCCTACGGTGAGGGCGACCGGGTTGAAGAACGTCCTGTCGTGCATTCTGGCCTCTTGGGTTTGGGGCGGAGATGGCGGGCGCCGCTCTCCGGTCGGGGGTCGAACGCCAAGGAACGCGGAAGGCGGCGGGAGGTTCCATGATTTTCAGGGCAGAAGGGCAGAAGGGCAGAAGGGCAGAAAGGTTAGAGGATTCCCCTTTCCTTACTGCCCTGGTCCTCGCCGGCCTTTGCCGTGGTGGTCGAAGCGCTGCGCTACGACGATAGATGGACTCCGGCCAATGTCATGGCGCCGCGGTCGTTATGAACTGGTCCGGCGCGGATGGCCCCGGATGGTGCGTCGACAGCGCCAGGAAGAGGATGGCGACGCCGGCAACAAGTGCGGCAACGACATTGACGAAAAGCCGTCCGGCCAATTGGCCAAGCCGCTGCCGCCGGCTCATGGTGGTGGGAACGAAGCGCATTTGAACCCTCCCTCGGCAGGCGGGCGCTCACAGGCTCGAGCCGTGGTTCGCGCCCATCCCCTGATGTCACCAGCCCCGGTGCCAGCCGCAACTCCACACCCGCTTGATCACGAGGCGGTGGTGGTGCCAGCGCTTGTGCACCCGGACTTTGCAGCGGTCGCGGTCGTGATGGCGCCAATGGGG
The DNA here is from genome assembly GCF_003998845.1 of Mesorhizobium sp. M4A.F.Ca.ET.022.05.2.1. Taxonomy (NCBI): domain Bacteria; kingdom Pseudomonadati; phylum Pseudomonadota; class Alphaproteobacteria; order Hyphomicrobiales; family Phyllobacteriaceae; genus Mesorhizobium; species Mesorhizobium sp. M4A.F.Ca.ET.022.05.2.1. The sequence continues at coordinate 14,203 of NZ_RZOJ01000118.1, forward strand.
CCGATAGTCACGGTCATAGTCACGCATGGCATAATGGCGATGATGGCGGCGCCAGGAATAGTCGTCGCTGTAGCGTGTGCCGTCGTCGGTGGTAATCGTCAGGCTTGCCGCCTGCGCCGGAATTGCAGTCGGCGCCAGCGTTGCCAGGCCAAGCATGGCCGCGAGGATCAGCTTGTTCATCATTGCCTCCTTTGCATTAGGTCCCGCTAACGGAAACCCGTCCGGCGGTGGATGGTTCCATCGCGATGGAGCGGGCCCCCGACACGTTTCGTGAGCGGGCCGGCGCGATGCGGACCCAATCAGTCCGTCGCATCCGGGGCATGGAGGACCAGACAATCCATGGAAACGGCATAGGCGCCGGTCACGCGCGTCACGCGCACAGATGCCAGCTGGTTCCCGTCAGCGACGGCGCAGGGCGTCGCCGCATCAACGGGCGGCATCTGCCGATCATGCCGCTTCCCCGCAGTCTGCCTGGCAGCGCGGCGGTGCATTGGGCCATGTCTGCACGACTGGGGTGTCTGTGCCGGGTGCAGGAAAGCAAGATCACGCCACCGCCGCTACAGGCATGCCGCAGGCAAGATCTCGCCTATTTCCACATGCCGCGCATGCGCTGGCCGAGGTCGACGCGGACCTGCGGCTGGCGGCGCGGATCGTCCTTCGCCTGCACGCTCGCCCAGGACGTCTGCTCGAAGGCATTCAGCATCGAGGCTGGGATGAAGCGGCTGCGCGCGGCATAGACATGGCGGTCGCCGCGCGCCGCCTGGCCGTGCACGAAGAAGCGCTGCGGCATGACGAGATGCAACGTGTCCCTGGCCCGCGTCATCGCCACATAGAGC
>NZ_RZOJ01000119.1:0-15003 GCF_003998845.1 Mesorhizobium sp. M4A.F.Ca.ET.022.05.2.1
ACTACAAGGTCGGCGGCAGCGAAGTGTTCGGCTCCAGCGAGGGCCGCGTCGTCAAGGCCAACGAGACGATCTCCTTCGAAGCGCGCGAATCCGAGACCGTTGCCATCGTCGGCGAGTCCGGCTGCGGAAAGTCGACACTGGCCAAGGTGCTGCTCGGGCTGGAGACGGCGAGTTCCGGCAGCGTGACGCTCGGCAACAAGGAGATCCAGTCGACCGGCATCGAGAATCGGAGCGTCGAGACCGTGTCGTCGATCCAGATGGTGTTCCAGAACCCGTTCGACACGCTGAACCCCAGCCACTCGGTCGGCTCGCAGATCATCCGCACGCTGGAAAAATTCAATGTCGGCAAGACGGTCGCCGAGCGGCGCAAGCGGATGCTGGAGCTGCTCGACCTGGTGAAGCTGCCGCGGGCCTTCGAGACGCGCAAGCCGCGCCAGCTCTCCGGCGGCCAGAAGCAGCGCATCGGCGTGGCACGCGCCTTTGCCGGCGATGCCAGGGTGGTGGTGGCCGACGAGCCGGTTTCGGCGCTTGACGTCTCGGTGCAGGCGGCGGTGACCGAACTGCTGATGGACATCCAGCGCAAGAACAAGACGACGATGCTGTTCATCAGCCACGACTTGTCGGTGGTGCGCTACATCGCCGACCGCGTCGTCGTCATGTATCTCGGCTACATCGTCGAACAGGGCACGACCGACCAGATATTCTCGCCGCCCTACCACCCCTATACGGAGGCGCTGCTGTCGGCGATCCCGATCGCCGACACCAGCGTGGTCAAAAAGCACATCGTGCTTGAGGGCGACATCCCGTCGGCGATGAACCCGCCGACCGGCTGTCCGTTCCAGACGCGCTGCGGCTACAAGAAGCTGGTGCCGGACAATCTGTGCGAGACCAAGGTGCCGCCGGTGAAGAATCTCGGCGACGGCCATATGAGCCTGTGCTGGCTGGCCGACGACGTGCTGGCGAAGATGGATCAGGTGATCAAGTTCGACAAGGAGCATGCGGCGCATGAGGGCGTGCCGGAAGACGCGCCGCATGGCACCGGTCCGGGCTTTGCCGGTTCCCCCCCGAAGCGCCCGAGCGGCAAGAAGCCGAGCCCGAATTAGGAGAGCGTCGCTGAAGCTAGTTCAGCGCCGCTATCAGCTGCCGCATTGGCGCAGCTGCGCGGCGTAGTCCCGGGCCATCTTCTCGGTGGCCCGCGCGTAGCTTTGCACGCCGGCGTCGCCGCGGCTGCCGCGGCCATAAGCCGTCCAGCCGAGATAGTAGGCCAGATAAAGATTGTAGGTGTCGTTGCGGGGGACGCTGAGCGTGTCGGCGGTCTTGGAATGGTACCAGCCGACGAAGTCGACGGCATCGGCAAAGCGCGTCCGGCGTGCCGCCCAATTGCCGGTCTCGCTCTGGTATTGCGACCAGGTGCCGTCGAGCGCCTGCGAGTACCCGGTGGCGCTGGACACGTGCTTCCAGGGAATGAAGCCGAGCAGCTTGGTGCGCGGCGGCCTGGCGTTGCTCTTGAAGCCGGATTCCTTGCGCACCGTCGCCATCAGCACGGGCACGGGCACGCCATATTTCTGCTCGGCGCGCTCGGCCGCCGCCTGCCAATTGTCGAACCAGCCGTCATTCTGGTCGAAGACGGCGCAGACATCGTTGATATGGCTCGGCGGCGTCGCGCAGGCCGAAAGCGCCAACGCCAGCAGCACAGTGACAGCTACAATTTTACTAGAACTCGACCTACGCATCGGCAGACGAATAGGCCGAAAACATAAAGGGATTCTTGCGGCGTTTCTTAACGGGTGGCGACCGGCCGTCGCCGGCTTGCCAGGTGTTATGATTTCGACTCTCTATGTCGCTTTTTTCGCAATGGAATGCCAGAAATGCCGCCTTGGCTAAAATCGCGCCCGCAAATGGCGGATTTCTGACAGCCGCGCTTTCGTGCCGGCGCTTTGATGCGCGGCATGACCGAACCAAGACGCAAGCGCGGCACTGAGCGAACCAGCAACCGGGGGCCGTCCGCGATCCCGCAATTGCCGACAAGACGGGTGACCAATCCCTATCCGCCGATGGCGCTGCTCTCGGCCGACCAGATCGAGGCGATCCATGAAGCCTCGATGCATATCCTGGAAAATTTCGGCATCGAGGTGATGAGCCCGCGGGCGCTGACGCTGTTCGAAAAGGCGGGTGCTGCGGTCGATCATGCGTCGATGAACGTCCGCATCGATCGCGGCATGGTCGCCGAGGCGCTGAAGACGACGCGTCCCGCCTACCTGCTCACGCCGCGCAATCCGGCGCACGCCATCCATCTCGGCGGCAACACGATCAATTTCACCCTGGTCGCCGGGCCGCCCAACGTGCACGACATGGAGCGTGGCCGCCGCGCCGGCAATTTGCGCGACTATCAGGACCTCGTGCGGCTGGCACAGCATTTCAACTGCGTCCACATGCTCGGCAACCAGGTCTGCGCGCCGATCGAACTGCCGGCCAATTCGCGCCATCTCGACACTTACTTCGCCAATCTGACGCTGACCGACAAAAGTTTCCATGTCTCGGCGATCGGCCGGGGCAGGGCGCTCGACGGCATCGAGATGATGGCGATCGCGCGCGGGCTGACGCTTGACCAGCTGCGCAACGATCCCGGCATCGCCACCGTCATCTCGGTCAACTCGCCGCGTCGCTTCGACGAGATGATGGCCGAAGGCCTGATGACCATGGCCGAGTTCGGCCAGTCGGTAGCGGTGACGCCTTTTACGCTGATGGGGGCGATGAGCCCGGTGACGCTGGCCGGAGCGCTGGCGCAGCAGAACGCCGAGGCGCTGTTCGGCGTCGTGTTGACGCAGCTCGTTCGGCCCGGCGCGCCGGTCATGTACGGCGCCTTCACCTCCAATGTCGACATGAAGTCGGGCGCGCCGGCTTTCGGCACGCCAGAAAACACCAAGGCCAACATCGCGTCCGGACAACTGGCAAGGCGCTATGATTTGCCTTACCGCACGACGCCCGGTTCGGCCTCCAATGCGGCCGACGCGCAAGGCGCCTATGAGACGCTGATGGCGCTGTGGGGCGCGGTGCTCGGCCACGGCAACCTCGTCTACCACGCTGCCGGCTGGCAGGAGGGCGGGCTGACGGCGTCGTTCGAGAAATTCATCATCGACGTCGAGATGATCCAGCACATGATGGAGTTCCTGCGGCCGATCGTGGTCGACGAGGGGGAACTCGCGGTCGAGGCGCTGGGCGCGGTGCCGACCGGCGGCCATTTCTTCGGCGAGTCGCACACACTGGAACGCTACGCCACCGCCTTCTACCAGCCGATGCTCTCCAACTGGCAGAATTACGAGGCCTGGCAGGAGGCCGGCGGCCTCGACGCCACGGCGCGCGCGACGCGGCTGTGGAAGAAGGCGCTGGAGGAATATGTCCAGCCAGAGATGGATCCTGCGGTGCGCGAGGCGCTCGAAGCCTATGTCGCCAGGCGCAAGGAAGCGATCGGGCAGGGCGAGCCGTGAGTTCCTTGGCGTCGGTGCGAGGCACCCCCCTCTGCCCTGCCGGGCATCTCCCCCTCAAGGGGGGAGATTGGATCTCATCTCGGCTTTCGCAAATTTTCGGCGTCGCAGGGGATGACGGAGTTCGAACTGCTGATCTCCCCCTTGAGGGGAGATGGCCGGCAGGCCAGAGGGGGGTGCTTGGCGTTGCCCTTCCGATTCACCTTGTCTCTCCAACGTATTGATATCAGAGAAAAACCCATGAAATCGCATGCAAAGGTCGTGGTCATTGGCGGCGGTGTCGTCGGATGCTCGGTGCTCTTCCATCTGGCGCGGCACGGCTGGACCGACATCGTGCTTTTGGAGCGCGACGAGCTGACCTCGGGCTCGACCTGGCATGCGGCCGGCGGCATGCACACGATCAATGGCGATCCCAACGTCGCCAAGCTGCAGAAATACACGATTTCGCTCTACAAGGAGATCGAGGAACTGTCCGGCCAGGCGACCGGCGTGCACCTCACCGGCGGCGTGCTGCTGGCGGCGACCGAGGCGCGTCTCGACTGGCTGCGCGGCGTCGTCGCCAAGGGGCGCTATCTCGGCATCGACCTCGAGGTGATCTCGCCCAACGAGGCGGCCGAACTGATGCCGCTGCTCGATCCAAAGCAATTCGTCGGCGCGGTGCGTAACAAGGAGGACGGCCATCTCGATCCGTCCGGCGTAACGCACGCCTATGCCAAGGCGGCGCGGAAACTAGGCGCCGACGTCGAGCGTTTCACCAAGGTCGAGGACATCGTGCGCCGTCCCGACGGGCTGTGGCGCGTGATCACCAACAAGGGCGAGGTGGTGGCCGAGCATGTCGTCAATGCCGGCGGCCTGTGGGCGCGCGAGGTCGGCCGCATGGTCGGGCTTGAACTGCCGGTGTTGGCGATGGAGCACATGTACCTGATCACCGAGGACATGCCGGAGGTCGCCGCCTGGAACCAGGAGACCGGCACCGAGATCATCCATGCGGTCGATTTCGACGGCGAATTGTATCTGCGCCAGGAGCGCGGCGGCATGCTGATGGGCACCTACGAGAAGGCCAACAAGCCGTGGTCGGAATTCCAGACGCCATGGAATTTCGGCCATGAACTGCTGGAGCCGGACATCGATCGCATCGCGCCGTCGCTGGAAGTCGGCTTCCGGCATTTCCCCGCCTTCCAGCACACCGGCATCAAGCAGATCATCAACGGCCCCTTCACCTTCGCGCCGGACGGCAATCCGCTGGTCGGTCCGGTGCGCGGCCTGCCCGGCTTCTGGGTCGCCTGCGGCGTGATGGCCGGCTTTTCGCAGGGCGGCGGTGTCGGTCTCGCACTTTCAAACTGGATGATCGAGGGCGATCCCGGTGCCGACATCTGGGCAATGGATGTCGCGCGCTACGGCGACTGGGCGACGATGGCCTACACCAACGCCAAGGTGCGCGAAAATTATTCGCGGCGCTTCTCGATCCGCTTCCCCAATGAGGAATTGCCGGCCGGACGTCCGCTCAAGACGACGCCGGTCTATGACGCCCTCTCTGCCAAGGGCGCGCAATGGGGCGTGTCCTACGGGCTGGAGGTGCCGCTCTGGTATGCCCCTGAAGGCGTCAGGGACGAGTTCTCGTGGCGGCGCTCGAGCGATTTCGACCATGTCGCGAAGGAAGTGGCAGCGGTGCGCGGCGGCGTCGGCCTGGCGGAGATTTCCAACTTCGCCAAATACGCGGTGACGGGTGAGGGCGCAGCCGCCTGGCTCGACCGCATGCTGGCCTGCAAGCTGCCGAAGCGCGGCCGCATGACGCTGGCGCCGATGCTGAAGGATGACGGCAGGCTGATCGGCGATTTCACGCTGGCCAACATCGACGACGGCGAGTGGTTCATCGCCGGCTCCGGCATCGCCGAGCAATATCATATGCGCTGGTTCGAGGCGTATCTGCCGAAAGACGGCTCCGTGCGCGTCGAGGCTTTGGGACAGAAGCTGACCGGGCTGGCGATCGCCGGACCGAAGGCGCGAGATGTGCTGGCAAAGGTGACGCGCGCTGACGTCTCCAATACGGCATTGCCCTTCATGGCCGTTGCGAAAATGGACATCGGCATGGCGCAGTGCCTGGTCGGCCGCGTCAGCTATACCGGCGATCTCGGCTACGAAGTCTGGGTGGCGCCCGAATATCAGCGCGCCGCATTCCAGGCGATGATCAAGGCAGGCGAGGAGTTCGGCATCGGCCTGTTCGGCTCGCGCGCGCTCAATGCTCTCAGGCTCGAAAAGAATTACGGCTCATGGGCGCGTGAGTACAGGCCGATCTATGGGCCGCTGGAGGCAGGGCTCGACCGTTTCGTCGCCTATGGCAAGGAGGCGGACTTCATCGGCAAGCAGGCGGCACTGGCCGAACGCAAGCAGGGCGGCAAGCTGCGGCTGCGCGCCTTCATCGTCGAAGCGGACGACGCCGATGTCATCGGCGACGAGCCGATCTGGTACGATGGCGTCGTGCGCGGTTGGGTCACCTCGGGCGGCTACGCGCATCACGCGAAACAGTCGGTCGCCATGGGCTATGTGCCGAAGGAGATCGCTGACGAGAGCGACGGCTTCGAGATCGAGATACTCGGCAAGCGCCATGCGGCGCGAACACAAGCCTCGCCATTGTTCGACGCGAATTTCGAAAGAATGCGCGCCTGACCGGGCGCGCATTCTTTTGGCAGGGTTACGCGTTGCGGCGGTTGTCCAGCGCGAAGGCGCCGGCACCGGCAAACACCAGATAGAGGAAGATGAAGCAGAAGGAGATCGCCGCGTCGCCGCCATTGTTGACCGGGAAAAAGTCGCGCGGCGCATGCGCCATGAAATAGGCGATCGCCATCTCGCCAGCGAGAAGGAACGCCACCGGCCGGGTGAGCAACCCGAGAGCGAGCAGGATGCCGCCGGCGAATTCAAGGATGCCGGCAGCCAGAGGCAACCCGCTCAAGGCGCCGGCGTGCTCGCCGACGGGGAAATTGAACAGTTTCTGGGTGCCATGTTCGATGAATTGCAGCGCAGTCACGATGCGCAGCACGCCGAGCGCCTGTGGCCGGTACTGGGAAAAACCTTCGAAAAGCTTCATCCAAAACTCCATTTTGCCTCCCCGCCTGGCCATAAAATATCGCCCGACAATGGACCACTCACTTCCGATGCCCTGCCTTCAACAATCGGTGAGTGAAAACGGTTTCATCTCCCAAAAATGTTTCTCTTCATGGTTGCATAAATATCGCTATGGTTGTATTGATGCCGGTACGCCAACCATCCGAGTTCCCCTTGCCATGAAAACAATCGTCATCAGCCTGTTCGCAATCCTTGCAGGCACCAGCTTCGCCATGGCCGCCGAGGGCGGCTGTGATGCCTTCAAATGGCCGGTGGCGCGCGAGCAGGCACTGTTTGCGGCAGCGCCGGCCGCGCAGTCCGGCGCTGCCCTGACGGTCGGCCAGGCGATGGATTTCACGCTCGCAGCGGTCGACACGATCAGCTTTGAAGTGCCTCCGGACCGTGCCCCGGCAGCCGGCACGTTCGGCGCGACCGCAAGCATCGTCGTGCCGCCGGAAGGAGAGCTCCAGGTCAGCCTGTCGGATGAGGCCTGGATCGATATCGTGCAGGACGGCCACGCCGTGAAGTCGGCTGGGTTCAGCGGCGTGAAGACCTGCCCGGGCATTCGCAAGAGCGTGCGTTTCAAGCTGTCGGCCGGTCCGGCCACCGTCCAGCTCAGCGGCAGCAAGAAGGCCGACCTCAAAGTGGCGGTGCTGACGCCGGAGTGATCCGGTCGCCTACCGCATTGGCGCGATGAGCGCGAAATGCGCGCCTTGAGGATCCGTGCACTGTACGATCCAATCCCCGCCGGGCACCTCCATCGGCCCCATGATGACCTTGCCGCCATTGTCGGTCACGCGCTTGGCCGCGGCGTCGATGGCGGCGACGTTGAAGTAGAACTGCCAGACTGGCACCGGGATCTGCTCAGGCTTGTTCATCATGCCGCCGACAGGGTCGCCGCCAAAAGCGAAGACCTGGTAGATGCCCATGGCCGGGCCCATGTCGAAGTCACCGGCCTTGGTCCAGCCGAACTGGCCGGCATAGAAGTCGAAAGCCGCTTTCCAGTCCGTCGTGTAGAGCTCATGCCAGCCGATGTGGCCTAGCGTTCCCGCCGGCACCGGCGGCTGATCGGGTTGGTTCGGCTGCAGGAACATGAAGGTCGCGCCTTGCGGATCGGCAACGACAGCAAAGCGCCCGACGCCCGGAATATCGTCCGGCGCGCGGTGGACAGAGCCACCCGCCTCCTTCAGCGACGCCGTCGCGCCATCCGCATCCTTGGTGTGGATATAGCCGAGCCAGGCCGGCGGCATGCCCATCTTGGCGGCATCCTCGGGCAGCGTCATCAAGCCGCCGACGCCGCGCTCGCCAACATTCATGACGATGTAGCGCGGCATGCCGGGCGAGGTATCGAAGGGTTGGCCCTTCCAGCCGACAACGGCTGTGTAGAAGGCCTCGGCGGCGTCGAGGTCGGTGGTCATCAATTCGTACCAGAAGAACGGCATCGGTGATTTCGGCATCGTCATGCTCCTTGGGTTTGTCCATCTGATTGTCTCGTGATCGATCTTAGGATGATCCGACGACAGGAATTCGACATGGGCCGGAAATCGACGGCGGCAAGGCACTGTGACTGCAATCTTGCGCGCCATGCGGTTTTCGCCTTTGCTTGTCCGTCAATGAGGGGATCACGATCCATGCGGCAGATGTCGCTCACGCCGGAGCTTGTGGCGCTCTGTCATCGGGAGGAAGCCGATCCAGGTCCGGACGGCAGCTGGACGCAATTGAACGACGATGATTTCCGCTCGCTTGCCCAGCGTCTGTCAGGCGAAGCCGACGAAGGGCCGCTGTGGGTGTTCGCCTATGGCTCGCTGATCTGGAAGCCGGCCTTCGATTCCGTCGAGCAGCAGCGCGCCTCGGCCCATGGCTGGCATCGGTCGTTCTGCCTCGACATGGTGCGCTGGCGCGGCAGCGTCGAGCAGCCGGGGCTGATGATGGCGTTGGAACGGGGCGGGCGCTGCGACGGCGTCATCTATCGCCTGCCGGACGGCGACAAGCCTGCCCAGATCGAAAGGCTGCTGCGGCGCGAGATAGATGATCACGAAAGCATCGCCTCGGTCCGCTGGGTGCCGGTGCGCACCGCGCAGGGGCCGCTCAAGGCGCTGGGCTTCTGGGTCGGGGTGACCGGCAGGGGCACCTCGCTTGGGCAGCCGCTCGAGACGGTGGCGCATGTGCTGGCCCGCGCCTGCGGCCATGTCGGCTCCGGAGCCGAGTATCTCTACAACACAGTCAGCCATCTCGAGGCGTTCGGCATCCATGACCGCAATCTGTGGCGGCTGCAGGAACTGGTCGCGGACGAGATCAGGTCGATCCATGGCCCCGGCATTGAAAGCGCTGCGCCATTCGAGCCTTCCGCGCTCGTTATAACATGAGTGCAATTATCATGTTTTTATCGTGTCTTTTCAGCGACTTGGTCGAAAATTGACCAATTGATAAAAAAATAAAACGTGCTAGCCTTCCCTAAAACAAGACAAGGGGAACCGGAATGGCGACTGGTCATTTCAAGGAAGGCATAGCCGGCGGCCGGCTGTCGTCCGAGCAATATGCCGACAATTTCTCCGACCTGCACCCGCCGCTCGACCATCACGAGGCGCTGGTCGAATCCGATCGCTGCTATTTCTGCTACGACGCGCCGTGCATGAACGCATGCCCGACCTCGATCGACATTCCGCTGTTCATCCGCCAGATCTCGACCAGCAATCCGCTCGGCTCGGCGAAGACCATTTTCGACCAAAACATCCTTGGCGGCATGTGTGCCCGCGTCTGCCCGACCGAGACGCTGTGCGAGGAAGTCTGCGTGCGCGAGGTGGCGGAAGGCAAGCCGGTGCAGATCGGCCGGCTGCAGCGCTACGCAACCGACGTCGCCATGTCCGAGAACAAGCAGTTTTATCCGCGCCCCGAACCGACCGGAAAGACGGTCGCTGTGGTCGGCGCCGGGCCGGCCGGGCTTGCCGCCGCGCATCGGCTCGCCCGCCATGGTCATGACGTGACCATATTGGAGGCGCGAGCGAAGGCCGGCGGCCTCAACGAATACGGCATCGCGGCCTACAAGAGCGTCGACAATTTCGCCCAGGCCGAGGTCGACTACGTTACCTCGATCGGCGGCATCGACATCCAGAACGGCAAGGCGCTCGGCCGCGACTACCAGCTGTCCGACCTGATCCGGAACTACGACGCGGTGTTCCTCGGCATGGGGCTTGGCGGCGTCAACGCGCTGCGCGCCGACGGCGAGGATGCCGATGGTGTCACCAACGCCGTGGAGTTCATCGCCGAGCTGCGTCAGGCGGGCGATCTTTCGGGCCTGCCGGTCGGAAGGCGCGTCGTCGTCATCGGCGGCGGCATGACGGCGATCGACGCCGCGGTGCAGTCGAAGCTGCTCGGGGCCGAGGAGGTGACGATCTGCTACCGGCGCGGCCAGGAGCACATGAATGCATCCGGCTTCGAGCAGGATCTGGCCGCCGCCAACGGCGTCACCATCCGCCACTGGCTGCAGCCGAAGCGGGTCATCGCCGAGAACGGCAAGGTGTCGGCGATCGAGCTCGAATACACGGCAATGAACGGCGACAAGCTTGCCGGCACTGGCGAGCGGCTTACGCTCGCCGCCGACCAGGTGTTCAAGGCGATCGGCCAGAGCTTTGTCCCGGCAGCGCTGAATGGCAGTGGCGCCGAGATCGAGCTGGAGGGCGGGCGCATCAAGGTCGATGCCGAGGGGCGTACGTCGCTGGCGAAGGTCTGGGCCGGCGGCGACTGCATCTTCGGCGGCGATGACCTCACCGTCTCGGCCGTGGCGCAGGGCCGCGACGCGGCGGAATCGATCAACCGGGCACTGACCTCTAACGGGAGGGCATGAGCATGGCAGATATCCGCAACAATTTCGTCGGCATCAAGTCGCCCAATCCGTTCTGGCTGGCCTCGGCGCCGCCGACCGACAAGGCCTACAATGTCATCCGCGCCTTCAAGGCGGGCTGGGGCGGCGTGGTCTGGAAAACGCTCGGCGAAGAGGGGCCGCCCGTCGTCAACGTCAACGGCCCGCGCTATGGCGCGATCTGGGGTGCCGACCGGCGACTGCTTGGCCTGAACAACATCGAGCTGATAACCGACCGCGAGCTGCAGACCAATCTGCGCGAGATCAAGCAGGTCAAGCAGGACTGGCCGGATCGCGCCGTCGTCGTCTCGCTGATGGTGCCGTGCGTCGAGGAAAGCTGGAAGGCGATCCTGCCGGTGGTCGAGGAGACCGGAGCCGACGGCATCGAGCTCAATTTCGGCTGTCCGCACGGCATGTCGGAGCGCGGCATGGGCTCGGCGGTCGGCCAGGTGCCGGAATATATCGAAATGGTGGTGCGCTGGTGCAAGGCAAACACCCGCATGCCGGTCATCACCAAGCTGACGCCCAACATCACCGACATCCGCAAGCCGGCGCGCGCGGCACACGCCGGCGGCACCGACGCGGTGTCTTTGATCAACACCATCAATTCGATCACCGGCGTCGACCTCGACAGTTTCGCGCCGCAGCCGACCATCGACGGCAAGGGCTCGCATGGCGGCTATTGCGGACCGGCGGTGAAGCCGATCGCCATGAACATGGTGGCCGAGATCGCGCGCGATGCTGAGACCCGCGGACTGCCGATCTCCGGCATCGGCGGCATCACCACCTGGCGCGATGCGGCGGAGTTCATGGCGCTCGGCGCTGGCAACGTGCAGGTCTGCACGGCGGCGATGACCTACGGCTTCAAGATCGTGCAGGAGATGATCGCCGGGCTTGAGAACTGGATGGACGAGAAGGGCCATGCCTCGCTCTCCGACTTCGTCGGCCGGGCCACGCCCAACGTCACCGACTGGCAGTATCTCAACCTCAACTATGTCGCCAAGGCGCATATCGACCAGGACGCCTGTATCAAATGTGGCCGCTGCCACATCGCGTGCGAAGATACCTCGCACCAGGCGATCACCAGCATGGTCGACGGCGTCAGGCATTTCGAGGTGATCGAGGCCGAATGCGTCGGCTGTAACCTCTGCGTCAATGTCTGCCCGGTCGAGGGCTGCATCACGATGGAGCCGCTGGCCGCCGGCGCGATGGACGAGCGCACCGGCAAGCCGGTGTCGCCGGTCTATGCCAACTGGACGACGCATCCGAACAATCCGATGGCCAAGGTAGCGGCGGAATAGGGCAGGTACGCGACGAGAGAAGCGGCGTCTTCGGGCGCCGTTTTTCGTTTTCCTATTGCAGATAGTTGATATCCACGATAAAAGATATCCATGAATTGGAGCATGGCATCATGAGATTGGGGGAAGGCGTCGAGGCGGCAATCCACTGCGCCGCGATGCTCGCAGGCGTAGACGGCGCCGCGACCATGCCGGGCGCCGCCATGGCGGAGGCTTTCGGCCTGTCGCCGAGCTATCTGCTCAAGCATCTCAACATGCTGACGGCCGCGGGTATTCTGGAATCGGTGCCGGGACCGGCCGGCGGCTACCGTCTGGCGAAGCCGTCCGAGAGCATCACGCTGCTCGACATCGTGCTCGCCGTCGAGGGCAGGGAACCTGCCTTCCGTTGCGGCGAGATCCGCCAGCGCGGCCCTGTGCGGCTCGATGCTTCGGCCTATGTGAAGCCATGCGGCATCAATGCAGCGATGCTCAAGGCCGAGCGCGCCTATCGCGCAGCGCTGGCCGACGTCAGGCTGTCGGCGATCGTGGCTGACTATGTCAGCGAGGCCGATCCGCGCTCGGTCGCGGCGGGCTGCGCCTTCGTCGCCCGCTATCAGCGGCCGCAGAAGGTTCATCCAAACCAAGTTCCCCAAGCAAAGAGTGGAAGGTAAGAACTATGAAACAGAGGCTGCAATTCTTCGCCAAGGCGCCTGAAATCATGAAGGCGGTGTCGGCGCTCAACAAGGCGGTCGACGAATGCGGGCTGGAGGTTAGCCTGCTGCATCTGATCAAGCTGCGCGCCTCGCAGATCAACGGCTGCTCCTTCTGCGTCGACATGCACAGCCGCGAGGCGCGGCAGGACGGCGAGACCGAGCAGCGGCTCTATCTCATCGCTGCCTGGAAGGAATCGCCGCTGTTTTCCGAGCGCGAGCGCGCCGCGCTGGCCTGGACCGAAGCGGTGACGAAGATCGCCAACAACGGCGTCTCGGACGAACTTTATGCCCGCACGCTGGTGCATTTCTCCGAAGAGGAACTGGTCAAGCTGTCGGTCGCGATCGGCATGATCAACACCTGGAACCGGCTTTGCGTTCCGTTCCAGGCCATTCACCCAACGCCGGCCGCCAAGGCTGCGTGAGCGATCGACCCAGCGCGCGGGCCGGACCTCGGCCCCGCGCCTTTTTGGCGCGAGATCAATCACATGTTTGCAAATTTTCAAAACGAGATTCTGCTTGCCGCGCGACTGCTGGTTGGCGGCGCCTTTGTCTTCGCCGGCTTGCGCAATATCCTGAACAGGGCCTTCCTGACCCAGTTGATGACGGAGCGCGGCGTGCCTCAGGCGGGGCTGGCGCTGTGGCTCGGCATCGTCGTGCAGGTCGTCGCCGGCGGCCTGATTGTGGCGGGCGTCTGGATCGCGCTTGCTGCTGCTTGGCTTATCCTGTTCCTGGTCGTCGCAACGGTCATGTTCGACAATTTCTGGGATCATCAGGGCCCGGAGCGAGCGGCACGAATCAACGGCTTTGTCGCCAATATTGCGCTTTCCGGAGGGTTTCTGGCGCTGATGGCGCAGCCGCTTTGAACTGACAACTTGACGCTTCCGGTCGTCGAGTGCCCATTAATCGCTCTGTCGCGATTGTGCTGTACCTTGACCCAGTTCGCCCGTTGGAGCGCGCATGGAGCAAAACTGGACCGGTTTCTGGGCGAGCGTTTCGCAGGCCTTTCATCAGGCGCTGTCGCCGTTTCGCGCGACCGCTGAATCGATCGGCTATTCCCCCACCGACATGCAGATATGGTGCTTCCTGTGTGCCCTCTTCGTGCTGGCGCTGGTTGTCCCGCACAGCTATGGCGATATCGTGCTCAGGCGGCGACGCGCCTATGCCATCGGCAAGGTGGTTGGCATTGACACGTCCGGCGATTCCCCAAGCACGCCGACCATCGAATTCGCCGATCGCCAGGGGCGTAGCTGGCGTTTCGACTCGAACCTACCGATCAATAGCGTGACCGGTTCGATCGGAGCTTCGGTCGAGGTGATCTATGATCCACTCAATCCGAAGCGGGCACGGGAAGTGGGGCGACCGATCATGAAGGCGATCCACGTCGCCGTCTGGTACCTGATCGCGGCCGGGCTGATGGCATTCGCTTTCTGGCCCAGCCTGATTTCCGACTAAACATTTTCGTACGACCGCCGGCGGTCTTGGGCAGCAGTTCAAGCAGCGTATCGCAGACCGCCATCGCAGGTCAGCACCTGGCCGGTCATGAAGCCGTTGCAGACAAGGAAGGCGATCGCGTCGGCGACGTCCTCGGCGCGGCCGATGCGGCCGACAGGCGTCTTGCCGGCATATTCGGCAAAGACCGCTTGCCGCTGTTCGCCCGGCAGAAAATCCCACCAGGGCGTATCGATGACGCCGGGCGCCACGACATTGACGCGTAACGGCTTCAACTCGACCGCCAGGATCGGTGCCACTGTCAGAAGCATGCCATTGATGGCGCCTATGCCGGCGATGCCGGGGGCGACGAGCTGCGCCGATACGGCCGAAATGAAGGTAACCGATCCCGCTTTGCTCAGCGTCGGCAGGGCTGCCTGCAGGCAAGACAATTGCGGGCGGATTTTCTCGTCGACGCCACTGCCGATGTCGGCGAGATCGAGGGTCGCGAACGGCCCAAGCCCCTTGCCGCCGCTTGCGGCCAGGACGAGGTGATCGAACGGTCCGAGGCTATCGAAGAAATGGCGGACGTCACCCGGCCTGGTCGCATCGAAGGCGGCCTTGCCGACGGTGCCGCCAAGGGTCTTCCAGGCGTTCTTGAGCTTGTCTTCATTGCGGCCCGTGATCGTCACTTTCATGCCGGGGCCAACCAGCTTGCGCGCCGTGGCAAGGCCGATGCCGGACGAGCCGCCGATAATGACGCAATGTTCGATTTTCTCACTCATGACTGTTGTTCCTGGTTGGGCCTGAGGCGCGCTCGATCAGGTCGAGGCTAAGGCTCAGCAACTGCCGGCGCGCCTTTTCGTCGTAGGCCTGTGCGTCGGCGCGGGATTCGCGCTGGCCGTCGAAATAGAGACCGCTGCGTCCCTTGAGCGCCGGCGAAGCGGCGAGGTTGAGGATGGCGTCGGCGCCGGTCTCGACCGAGCTCCACGGCGTGACGCCTGCTTGCCGGACCATGGTGGTGTCCATGTAGCTTGCCGGATGCAGGGCGTTTACGGTGACGCCGCTGCCTTTCAGCTCTCCGGCCAGATCGACGGTGAACAGGATCTGTGCCAGCTTGCTCTGGCAGTAGGCACGCA
>NZ_RZOJ01000011.1:0-42141 GCF_003998845.1 Mesorhizobium sp. M4A.F.Ca.ET.022.05.2.1
GCGCGCGGCGGTGCGGTCGCTGCTGATTGACGTGCTCTCCTGCCGCGAAAACAGGTCGAACAGCGGCATTGTCGCATGCGTGGCGGGCGATGCGATCGGCGCGGACGATTTTCTACCGAACATGGGCAGCGAGGAATTCCTCTCCTGCCTGTCGCGTTCGGCGCTCGAAGCATCCTGCAAGGACACGCCGGTCCTGCCGCGCCAGAAGGTCAAGGACACCCGTGCAGCACTCGTCGAGCATTTCAGGGAGGGGCGCCTCATCCATCCGGCGGCCTTGTTCGCGCCGGACAAGGCAAAACTTTCGTCCTGGCTGACCAGCAAGGCGGCCAGCGAGGAAGACGATCCCGACGCTCAGGGCGAGGATCCGCAGATGGCTGAGGTTGCTGGCGGCGCTGAGCGCGAGGACGCTTTCCGCGAAGCGGCCGAATAGCGGTCCCACATCTTCGTTCCGATCGCCATCGCGCCGCCGGCAAACGCCGGCGGCGGTCCTGTTTTGACAATCAGCACATGGAGGACACGCATGTCCGCGCATCGCATCTTCCGGGCCCCAATCGGCTCGCTCATCGCCTGGTCCGACGCCACGCCGCAGCCGCCGGAACGGCACCGCAAGAAGCTGTCGCAATGGCAGACCAACAACAGCAGGGGTCGTCTGATCCGCAAGCAGGGTGAAGCAGTCGTTGGCACTATCAGCCTGCCGGCGAGCTTCACGCTGCACGAGGCCGATTACGGTTCGGGCGGTGTCGTCGCCGTGCGCGTGCTTCGGACGTTTTCGCTGGACAGCCGGTTACGCTTCACGCTTCTCGAACGGCCGGCCATGGGCGCGGTCCGCGTGCTCGACCGGCCCGGCGAGGACGCCGAGCTGGTCCATCTCGCCCCAAATCGCGCCGATGCCGAAGAATGGCTGACGCGGCACTTTTATCCGAACGCGGTGCTCGATCAGATCACGGCGGATGAGATCGCGGCGGACCATGTCGCGGGGAGGGCCGCGTGATGACCGATACTCCTCGACGTTCGCACGAAAACTCCACCTCCGGCTTTCCGGAGGTGGAGTTCGGCCGCAGCGCTGGCGGCTTCTTCGTCGCCGGGGTGGGCGATACGGCGTTTGCCATGCTGCCCGCGAGCGAGGGGCGGCACTATCTGGCGACCGGCTGGCGTATCCGCCGTCCGCTCGTCGAGTGGACGCGCTCGGATTTCTACGGTCATTGCGGCGAGCTCACCGACGAGGCGGCGTTCCGGGCAAAGGTTCTGGAGCAGGCGGAGCACGCCCGAGAGAAGCGTGCGCTTGCACGACAGGAGGTCAGGTCCACAGCGCAAACGCCGTGGGGGCCATCGCAGGGCGCCACCGTCTTCGCCGACGGCGTTACCTGTCATTCGACCGCGAGCCATGGGGGGTTCCATCTCTCGCCCGAACGCAATTGCAAGGTCGACGCCCGGCTGCGCGCGGCGGATGGTTTCTATGAAGAAGACGAGTGTTGGGCGATCGTCGCCTTCACCTTCCCCGATCTCTTCACCAGCTTTGAGCGTCGAAGCGCGGAACGCATCATCAAGGACAGCTTTCCGGATGCGTGGGAAGAGATCACCGGCAACGTGCTTGCGGCCGGCCAATCCCGCGAGAAAGATCGACGCGCCTTCGAGGCGGAACACGCCGCCGACTGGATCGTGGTCTCCGCAATCAGGGCGGATTACAAAAAGAGCTTCGTCGAGGTCATCGCCACGCCGGGTGGCAGGCGTGGCGTCGGCAGCGAGGAACGCCGCTTCCTCGTCCCCGCCGACGAGTATGTGATCGGCCGGTTCGGCTTCGTCATCGATCCTGACCGCCACGTCGTCTATGGCGGCCCGTCGAGCTTTGCCGGCTGGCAGGGCAGGCGAAGATCATGAGATTGCCGTCCCACCGCCGCGCCGAGTTCTCGCGCATGCAGGAAGCCCGCCGACAGGTCCAGCGGCAGCTCGACCTCATCGACCGGCAGATCAATCGACGCATGACGGCACTGATGCCGAAACTGCGGTCGCGCGAGTCGAGCTATCGTCGAGGGAAGGATCGGGATGGGAGCGCCTTTCTCGAGCGCTACCGGTCGCATCTTGCCGCCCTCACGGCGGAGCGCCAGCCGGAGATCGATGCGCTGTCCCGAAAGCTCGCGCGACAGGATCTTGCGATCGCCCGTTTCCTCGAGCGGCATGGCGGTTGTCTCGATGGTCGCGCGGCGTGAGAATCAGCCTGTCTGCCGCGAGGGGAGGTAGGTGCCTTGTTCGGCAGCGGCCTCGGCCGAATTGTCGGGGCACAAGCCGGCTCATCTTGTGGTGACGCGACCGGCACAATTCCCCATCAGACTGCAGCGGAGGCGGTGGTGTCACGGCAAGCTGTGCTTCTGTTCTCATGTCGAGGGTCAGGCTCCTTGGCCGGCGCTCCCTTCGTTCGGTGTGCGGTCCTAAACCGGCGGCCGTGCGCTTCAAGGCCGCGTTCCGCGCCGCGGGGCGGCCGGGAGAGCCGCTCTCGACATGGCGGGCCCGCGTCCCGCGCAAGGGCTGGTGAGCCCTGCTTGGACGCAAACCCACCATGCTCGATCTGGCCCTCCCGGACCCTGAAGCGCCCGTCTTTCCGCCGGTTTTGTCTGGACCGCGCCCGAAGGGAGGGCCGGCCAAGGAGCCGGCGACAACCTTCGGCGGAACCGAAGCAAAGGAAATCCCATGACCAAGACCGCTCGCACTTCCCGTCAGTCCGCCCGCGTCGTGCCGCTGCGCAAGGGCACTACCCTCGAAATGGTCCGGCTCTGTTGTCCAGACGCAAGCCAGGCCAGCCTGATTGCCGAAAGCTTCGGCCTGCCCATTCTCGACAGCGACGGCATCCGCGATCTTCACGAAAGGCTCATCATCGACACAGCCGAGGCCCTCAATGACGGCCTGGGCGAGAGGGCGATGCAGATCCACCTGCAGCGGATCGTCGGCGCCTTCGTCGGCTCGGCGCACGGCGCCGGCCAGTTCTACAGCCGCGCGGTGACCGAGGCCCGAGACGCAACCGCCAAGGCCGCCAACGACACCCGCGACGAGGATCTCGACGGTCCGGTCGGTTTCGACAGCGCCGCCCAGCGCAAGCGCGAGTTCGCAGCCGACATGGGCGTCCAGTCCCACGCGCTGCGCATGGCGGCAGAGGGCGCGGTCGCCGCCTACGAGCAGGTCGTCGGCGAGCGCTGGAAGCCCTTCGAGCGTGCCATCGAAAACCCGGGCCAGAGCGTCGACCGCAAGGCCGCCGAGCTCCAGCTGGCGGCGCTCGGCTGAGCCCGCCAGGGCGAGGCTGAGGCCTCGCCCACCATCCCGCAAGCTGGGCCGTTCCTGATGGGACCGTCTTTTGTTCCGCCGCTATCTCGCCCTGCCACTCAGCGGGCTGAGTGGGAACATTTGCGCGTCGTCATTCCACGGATCGAAGACGATTGCGCCGGAAGACCGCGCGTCCTTCACGTTGCGCGTGACCAGATAAAGATCGTGTTCGAGCGCGCTCGCAGCGAGCATTGTATCGATGACCGGCGGCGCATGTCCGCTTACGCGCTTGACCTCGCCGGAAATCCGGCCCCAGCGCCGGACGATCGTGTCCCCGAGCGACAGGACGCGCCTGCCGAAGCGCCCCGCCAGCGCATCGCGGGCCGCTATATAGCGCGGCCGCTCGGCGTGATCGGCGGCAAGGTTGTGGATGCCCTTGTCGTATTCGGCAAGCGTCAGCACGCTGATGTGGAAGGTCTCCTCGTCCTGTCCCTCGGCCCAGCGCTTCACAGACGGCGCGCCCTGCGGATTGATGAGGGCGGCCACGACATTGGTGTCGAGCAGCCAGCCCCTCACAGCTCCACATCCCGCCCGTGATCCAGCTCGCGCTCGAGATCGAGCCCGCCGAGATGCAGGCTCTCCATGAACTGCACGAACGGCGGACGGGGTTTCTCAGGCGCCAAGCGCTCGAACTCTTCGACGCTCATCACCACGACCGCATCATGGCCGCGCACGCTCACCCGCTGCGGCCCCTCCTCGCGGGCGTGCCGCACCACCTCGCTGAAGCGCGCCTTAGCGTCCTCGAGTTTCCATCGTCCTGTCGCCGCGCGGGGCGCTGCCCGCTTCGCTTTCGTCAGTTCTGTCCGCTTGCCCATAATCTCATACCTAGTCAGCTGGTCAGATATATAACGCGCGCAAAGCGCTCGTGCCAGCGTATTCGGTCGCAGCGGAGGCAGATGACACCGAGGCCGCCAGCACGTCCGCTGCTCGGGCTATCGCAAACTGCACACTGCATCCAACGTCCCAGACACGATGAGATAGTTGGTTCGAAATGATGCCTGTCCTGGTATAATTCCCCAGCCGGCGTTTGGGGTGGCAGCAATGTCATTGTCGCGCTACCGCGGTATCTACTGGCCCGCTGAGCTGGACATGCTCCAGCGGGTATTTGATCGGCTGTGCAACGAGCGCCGTCTCGCCAAGAAAGACAGGGAACAGCGGGAATACCTGGCCAGGGAAGTTTTCCAGGCTTTCGATGACGGGGTCACGGACGAAGCGGACCTGCTACGGGCCATTTCGAAGAGGCGGAGAGCCTGATGCCACCCGCGTTATCTTGCGGTCGCCCGAGCTGAAGGTCTTGTCGTCGAAGTAGCCTGGGCGCTGTCGCGCTATCGGCGAGCTGCCATTCTTCGCCACGCTCAGGTCAGAGCTCTTCCGTCACGAAAGCTTGGCTGGACGAGCCGGACATACGAGGCCCGGCCTGCTTATCCGGGAGGAGTGACACAACGTGAGCAGGTCGGGCCGTGCCCCCTGTTGATGGAGCACCGCGATCGTGCTCCCACGTGGCAGAAGATGCAAGCAGGTCTATACGCTTGCAAAAGAGCCCGACCGCAGGGCACGCCGCAGGCATCTTGACCTGTCTCACGGGCCGGCCCGCCTCGAAACTTCACCCGGCCGACGCTCGGCCTGGCCGTATCGACTTGGCGGCCCTGCTGCAGTTGCACCTAGCCCCGCCTGCTATCCTTGGCGTGCCGCTTTGCCTTGCGCCATTCTCAAGCCACAGGTGACCACCGCAGGCCGCCGGGATCGGACCGGATTTGCTTGTGTCATCGAGGCTCCGACGATGTTTGCCGGCGCGGAAACCGGTGTGCCAATCCCATCTACTGTCATGCAGCCAGTGGAATAGCCCCTCCGAAACGAATTGAGTCCCTAAGTCCGTTCGCGCGGCGCTCGCAAGCCCCGCGGCTCCGGATCGTGTTGGCGCGTTTCGCGCCTGTCCGCACTTCGCGCCCCGTCCCGGAGGTCGCTCCTGCCGGGTCCGGCGCCGCACGCAACGGCTTCGCCGTCCTCCACAGTCGTTTCGGCCCTGCGGGTGCCCGCGCCTCCTGATCGCCCCGGCTGACGGACCGCCGTGACGGGGCCGCGATGGACGCGGCCTCCAGAATGGAGGTTCAGGAAAATGAGCAGGAAAGAAAAAGGATCACGGGCCGATATCTACGCGAAGATCACCGAGAAGATCGTCGCCGATCTCGAAAAGGGTGTGCGCCCCTGGGTCAAGCCATGGAGTGCGGGTCATCCGAGTGGCAGCGTCACCAGGCCGCTACGCCACAATGGGCTGCCCTATCAGGGTATAAACACGCTGCTTTTGTGGTCCGAAGCGGTCACGCGGGGCTTTGTTTCACCCTACTGGATGACATTCAAGCAATCGGTCGAACTGGGCGGCCATGTCCGCAAGGGCGAAACCGGAACCACGGTCGTGTATGCCGGCAGCTTCAGCAAGACCGAAGTCGATGCCAATGGCGACGAGGTCGAGCGCGGCATTCTGTATCTCAAAACCTATACGGTCTTTTGCGTGGACCAGATCGACGAGCTGCCATCGCATTACTACGCAGCAGCGGAGCCCACGGCTGGGCCCGTCGAGCGCATCGAACATGCCGATCGCTTCTTCGACAATACCGGCGCGGTGGTCCGCTATGGCGGCGACAAGGCGTTCTACTCCCCGGTCACCGATCATGTGCAGCTGCCTCGGCCGGAGCTGTTCAGGGACATGGCGTCTTTCGTCGCTGTGAGGGCACACGAAACCCTGCACTGGACGGCGGCTCCCGATCGTCTCAATCGGGACCTGAGCCGATACCACAAGGATTGCACGGACAGGGCGCGCGAAGAGCTTTTGGTGGAAATTGGGAGTGCAATGATCTGCGCGGACCTCGGGATCGTCCCTGAGCTGGAGCCGCGGCCGGATCACGCAAGCTACGTGGCCTCGTGGCTCAAGCTGCTCGACGGGGACCACCGAGCGATCTTTACAGCTGCAGCGCATGCACAGCGCGCCGTCGCCTACCTGCACGGTTTGCAGCCGCAGTCTCAGACGATGGGTGACGCGGCCTGATGTTCCATTCTTCTCCGTCTGGGTGTGGTATGTCGGCCAATGGTCCCCAAGTTTGTCCTATCTCTGTGGACGAGAGCACCCGAGAAAAGGAAAGCTGATGCCTGAGCTAGACCCGCATGTTGCTGACGAAGTGCCCTGGTCCGACAGGATCACCCCTTACGATGACCGGCACAAGGTGATCTACATGCGCCTTCTCGATGCCGAGGCGGACGGCGCTGACTGGCAGGAGGTCGCCCGGATTGTCCTTCACCGTGACCCTGTGGCCGAGCCAGAGCGCACCCGCCATTGTTGGGAAAACCATTTAAGACGGGCAAAATGGATGACGACAACCGGCTACCGAAAACTCCTTGCCGGCGATCGCGACCCCCTGCAGTAAAGCGCCATCACGGTCGCGCCGGCACGCGATGCGGAAGCAGAGCTGTCATTGGCCCGCATCACTGACGCACCGGATGACGGGAACGTCGGTTCGAAGCGTCGGACAGCCCCGCGGAGAGGGGCGATCCGCGCACGGGCAGGATGGGGTGTCGCAGGGTCGTGTTGGGCTGGTGCGAGTCCGCCGGCGAGCGACGGAGGCCTGGCTCGATCGGGGCGGTTCCGCAACGCGCCGCGACGCCCTTCTCCGGTTTCGGAATGGCTGCATGCGCGGAGCCGGGATCCGTTCGGCCTTTCCGTGGAGACGTTCGGCACCTCGCCACTAGGCTGAGCGTGGCGCATTGCCTTCGGCCTGCTGCGACGCTGCCGTTCGCTCGAACAAAGCCGCCATCGCTCGGGCAGGGATCGGGAGGTCGCCGGAAGCGATGAACCCCGCTGCGCCGCGCCCGGCATCGAAGGCGTCGCCGCGATGGTGCCGGCGTCGATCCTTCACCGCCATCCTGTCTCCGGTTTCGCTGCCGGTGCAAAAAAATCCCTCCGAAACGAAATAAGCCCCTAAGTCCGTTCGGTTTCCGAGCGCAACCCCCGCGGCGCCGGACCGTGTTGGCGCTTCGCGCCTGCCCGCACCACTCCGGGCCTTGGGGGCAAGCCTGGCGCGTTCCGCTCCGGTTGCAGGCGGCTCCCGACGGCCTTGGCCGGGTCTCGTTCGGAGGGACTTCTCCCCCGGACGAGCAAAGGAGACAGGAAATGACCAACATCGTTCTTCTCGCCGGCAACATCGGCAACGACCTCGAAACCGCGACCAGCCGCGGCGGCACCAGGATCACCGACTTCCGGCTCGCAACCTCCCGCCCCCGCCGCATCGACGGCAAGGTTGTCAAGGGCGAGAACGGCTACGCCGAGCAGGACACCGAATGGCACCGCATCAAGTGCTTCAACGGCCTGGCCGAGACGGTGCAGAAGCACTGCGTGAAGGGCATGAAGGTGGCGGTCCGCGGCCGCATCCACTACACCCAGTGGACCGATGGCGACGGGATCGAGCGCTACAGCTCTGAGATCATCGCCGACGGCATCGACTTCCTCGCCTGGCCGAAGCAGCGCGACGGCGCCGGCGACCAGACCGAAGCTCGGGATGAGATTCCCTTCTGAGCCAGCAGTGAATGGCCCCGCCTGCAAGGCGGGGCCATGATCGGCGATGTTTCGATGCTTCCGCCGACGGAGGATCAACTGCCTGGAGGCTGCGATATCGCCGCAGGCATATCGAGACATGATCGGCGAATGTGAACGCCTGCATGGCATTGACGGGAGTCATTTGCGCCCTGATGGGATAGTTGCCCGCGTCCGGCAATTTCCCTGAGGCGAACAGGATGCAGACGTTGGTGTTCGGCACGAGGACCGGCGCCGGCCAGATCGACGTCCGCAACCGCGATCAGCCTGTTTCGTGATCGCGGCTTCAACTGGTTCTTTCCTCGTCGGACATGTAGCGCCAACGTGCCGCGCGCAGATCAGACGTCAAGCTTCTGGCCCGGGCCAAGGCTAGCATGCGTGCGCTTGAGGAACGAAGCCACGGGGTCAGGCTGGGCGAGGGTGGCCAGCACGAGAATGCCAAGTTCGGTCGGCGATTGGATGCCGCTTTCCCGCTTGGCCGCCTCGATCAAGGCCTTCGGTGCGCGGAAGGAAAGATGTTCGGTTCTCTCATCATCGAGCAGGCATGCCTGCCTGGCGCACTCCAGCGCCGCAGCCAGCTCTGGCGCCCTGGTGACCGGACGCGTTTTTTCCGAAGCCTGGCCTCGCGAGGCCTTGCTGGTGTTGGTCGCGATCATCTTCGTGTTCCCTGATCGTGAGTGTGCAGTATAGAGCGCTTTTTCACATAAAACGAAGGCTCAACCGATGCTCGTCGGCTGGTGAATCCGACACGCGCGCCATCTCAATGGTCGTAAGACTAGCCGGTGTTGGTTTTCGGGCGATACCGGGACATGAGCTGGACGAGGTCGATTGGGGCGCACTCGGTTTGTGTCACGGCGCGACTGTCAGAAACTCCCGCAGCCTAAGGTTCATGTGCTATTCGGTAGCAAGCGTCACCAACCGTTGAACTGCCGCGCCGACGCGCATCGCCAGACGGTTTTAGGACCGGATAGCTTTTGCGCCGCGCCGCACAGAGTGTCGGAATGACGAGCGGAGAGTTTTTTGTTTCGCGCTGCCCTGCTTGCCAAATGGCAGCAACCTGCTATATATCTGCCAAATGGAGGCAGCCATGCTACTACAGCGCATTGTCACCCCCCCCGCCAGCACGGCAAGCCCCGCCATCTCCGATGACGAGGCTGACGCCCTTGCGCGCACCACCGTCAACCTGTTCAAGGCGTGGGGCCTGACCGACGCGGAAGCATGCACTTTGCTCGGCGGCATGTCCGCTCGCACATGGGCGCGCTGGAAGGACGGCGCGCACGGAAGGATCGACCGCGACCTCCGGACCAGGATGGCCCACCTGATGGGCATCCATAAGGGCCTGCGCTACCTCTTCAAGGAGCCGACCCGCGGATACGCCTGGATCAGAAAACCGAATTCGGCGTTTGGGGACCAGTCAGCGCTGCAGCTCTTGCTGCGAGGCGAGATTTCGGACCTCGCGGCGCTCCGCGAGTGGCTCGACGCGGAGCGCGGAGCGTGGTGAGCGGACTGGCGGTGCGCCGCTGGGTCCAATGGCAGCAAACTTACCGCATCATCCGGTCTATCCACCCGCCGATCGACCTTTTCGAAGATATCGCCGACCCCAAGGACTGGGAGGCGCTTGATTCCGTCGAGGCAAAGACCAATCCGCGCGTTAGGCTCGAAATCGGCGACCTAGGCAAGGTCCCTGCTCACCGGCGAGTCGCGGGACCCGGCGCAAGCTACGTCATGGCTCCTTTCGTTCACTGCTCGCCGCTGCGACCCGGGCGGTTCACCGACGGGACCTACGGCATCTACTATGCTGGCGACAGCGAGGAGGTGGCGCTGGCCGAGACCATCCATCATCACGAGAGATTCATGGCCGCCACCCATGAGGATCCTGGCTGGACTTCGGACTTCCGGGTCCTGATCGGGAGCGTGGACCTGAGCCTTGACGACGTGAACGCCGTTCCCGAAGTCTTGCACCCGAACGACTATGGCCCTTCGCAAGTCGAGGGGCGCGGACTGCGGGCGGCTGGGAGCGACGGACTGACGTGGAACAGCGTGAGGATGCGAGGGGGAAGCTGCATCGGCGCCTTCTGGCCAGATGTCGTTAGTATTCCGAAGCAGGGACGGCACTACTGCTACCATTGGAACGGCTCGTGCGTGGACTTCGTCCGCCGGTATGACACCAGCACCGTGCTTGCGGTTTCCTGAGGCCTGATGCGGCTGGGGCACCTTGACCGCGCGTAGTCCTGAATGTCGCGGCATGGCCGCCTCAAGCAGGGGTTATTGCTGTCTTGGTGCGCGGGTCATTGCCGTCTCGATGAGCCGCGTCATATTGCTGACAACCGTGCCCGAATAGTCGCGGCGCTGCACTGCCTTATGTTCCAACACGCCGTCACAGGCGGTGCTCGCCTGCGATCCTTTGCGCGATGTCGCCAGCCGCTAGTCCGGATCACAGTTGCGATATCCGCGACGGCGCTTGGCGCGCTGAAGCTTCATTGATGCGGTGGCCGCACCGTCTTCGCTATCGAAGGTTTCCATCATCGACTGGCCGCTGGCCCCGATACGGCCCCAGTTACGGATGACGGATGCTCCGCCGAACAAGGTCGGTTGGATCGCAAGCGTATAAAACCGCCGCATGTTCTTAGATGGGCCGATGCGCCGAAGATGAACGGGCCTTGCCTCTTCGTTTTCCATGGCCGCAGCCTCACTTGGCTTGGAAGCGGCGTCCAACGAGTTCTTTGAATCCAACCGGCTCGACCGATTCATTGCGGTTATGAGTGCGCGCGATCGCTTCAGGAGGTCATGATCACCGCGGTGACCAGCAAGCTCGTCGTCGCACTATGTGTGATCGAAGGCGCAGGCGTTGGACCGTGACGACGCAAGCGCGTGGCAATTCGGCGCCTGGGCCTGATCAGCCCCGCCGGAACCAAGTAGGCGACCCGTTGCTGTTAATTCTCGACATCAAAGACTGCTCTCATCGCCTGAACCTTTGGCGGCGGGGCGGAATCAAGATGCGGCCGATGGAGCGGCGACCGGGTAGGCCCAGACCTCGTGCCTCTGATTTCGGGGCGGATCGATCGTGCCGCTTGTGCCGGATGCATGGCGGACATTCCGATATCGCCAGTATCGTTCTTCTGGAACGGATGCCTGGACCCTCCCTGAACGGCCTCTCTTAGGGCTGGGTCTGACGCCGGTCCGGCCGTTGCCTGCAACGGCTTCGCCAACCTTCTTCCCCTGCGGCTTCGCCGCATTCCTCGCGGGACAACAAGCTCGGCTTTCGCCGTCCTCCGCTCCGCTGCGGCCCAGTGGATGCAGTCGGCCAGGCCGTCGTCTCACGACAGCTATCGAGGCCGCACAGGGCGGCTTCGGACAAACCAGTCAGGAGAACGAACATGGCTATTATCGGCAATTTCCAGCAGGCCGGCGAAAACGAATTTCACGGCGAGATCGTTACCTTTTCCCTCCAGGCCAAGAAGGTCCGTATCGTTCCCGATACGTGCGCCAGCGGCGAAAACGCACCCAGCCACCGCGTGCTCGTCGGTCGAGTCGAAATCGGGGCCGGCTGGTCCAAACAGTCCAACGAGGGCCGCGCCTATCTGGGCCTCAAGCTCGACGATCCGAGCTTCACCGCCCCAATCTACGCCAACCTCCTCGCCGACGAAGGCAGCCAGAGCTACAACCTCATCTGGTCTCGGCCGAACCGTCGTAACGGCGACTGACGAAGACCCGATGGCGCTCCGCAAACGGCGGGGCGCCATTCAGATGGCCCGGCCGCTCAGCGCCTCAGGTCGATAGCTGGACGTGCATGGGAGCGACCTCGGGCAAACCGTAGGAGATACGAACCGGCTTGCATGCTGAGCCCGGGCAATTCTTGCCCAGTCAGGCGGCGATCTCAACGACCGCCCGTGTATTTTTGATACTTTACTTCGGGCGTTGCGCCTTGCAAACATGCCGAGTGAGTCTGAGCGGAGGAAAAATCGAGCACAAAAAAACCGGCGCGGAGGCCGGCTTTTCCAGGGAATAGGCTACAGGAGTTGGCGCTCCTGATCTCGCCCGAAGATTTTGCGAGACCGTAGCCCGACCTTCCCGGCATTGCAAGAGAAATTGCGCTTCCGCGCCACGGCTTTGCACGACCTGGCGAAGGGAAAGAAATGGATCTCTATTCAACGTTGAGCCTATGGCTCACGAACATTCGGTCATTGGCCGAGCTGGACGATTTTTGCCGGCAGATATGGAAGCTCTACGGCGAGGAGTCGCTGGTCGAGGACGATGCGGAGCGGCTTTGCGAGAAGGCTGAACGACAACGTTGCGATCTCAAAAAGGCCCGTGCCGGTGGGACAGCGCTGCCTCGCTCCTGTTATCCGCAACGCGCGCGCAGCGAGCGAAGCCGGCGCGAGGCTGCCCGCGGCCACCGAGATCCTGTGCGGTGGGGGCGCAAGCGGCGTCTCGCCCGCATGCAGGCTGTCCGGCCAGAGTTCGCCGGCGCGTTCACTGAAGGGGAGAGCGCGGCGCTTTACATCGTCATGTCGGACTGCCGGCAGCATGGCAGATGCGACCGATCGGTGAAGGAAATCGGCGATCGCGCCGGCGTCGGGCCGACCACGGTGCGCAATGCGCTTCGCAAAGCAAGCACGCTCGGTCTGCTGCGCGTCACCGAGCGCCGGCAATGGCGTGCCAGGAACCTCACTAATCACATTGTTGTCGTGCATCGGCGTCAGATCGACTGGATCGCGAAATTTCGGCCCAAACTCGGCCTCAAATTTTATCCGACAGGCTTCAAAAAAGCGGCGTCCACAGGAAGCTCCCGCAATAAACAGAGCGGACGACCGTTTGGCAGCCGATCCGACTGGCCGCCGGATGGGCCGAAGCCACTCCCCAGTCACGCATTGCCGACCGGCTGACGCCTTAGTCGCCAAAACCACGCCTGCCGCCGAACCCCTAAAGGCTGCACGCGGCTGTTTTTAAAGCAGCCTTGGCAATCGGCCGCGCCTGTTCAAGCCGGTTGGTGCTGGCTGTCGGCGTTCCTGAAACAAAAAGGTTGCCGGATCGCGACCGAGCGCATCGCCGACGGCGGCGATCGTATCGACACTGATATTGCCAGCCGCGCGCTCAAGCTTTGTGAAAGTGATCTCCGAGACGCCCAGTAACTCCGCCATTTGATAGCGGAGCAGATTGCGGCGCTCACGCTCGCTGTTGATGATGTCGGCAAGGCGCGCGCGGATCGATTTTTCGGTGAGCTTGTGCGCCCACGGTTCCAGCTCGGCGCCGCCGACCAGAATTGTCGCGATCGACACCTCGAGCGCCTGGGCCATCTGCTCGACTGTGCGCAGCGTCACGTTGTTTCGTTTTCTCATGGTGCGAATGTAGGTGCGGTATGCCAGACCTTGACCCGGCGACGTCTTGAACAGTTCCGCCATGTGTTGATGGGGAAGCTCTCGCTTCTGGCGCTCGGCTTCGAGGAACCACGCGATATTGTCCCGAAGCGGGTTGTTCACCTCGCCCGCTTCGTTTGGCAGCATGAATCTATGTATTCGCACGAACCCGCCTGTTCGGTCTGCCCTTCTCCTGGGCCAAAAACCATAGTAAAGTGTCAAAAACCCTCAGAGGAAAAGAGCCCTCACCATGCTCAAATGTCTCGTTGTGGGCGCTGCCGCGATCGCGGGCACCGCATCTGTTCCGTCCCAAACATTCGCATCCGAGTGGGGGTGTCAGGTCCTGCTTTGTCTGTCTGGTGACTGGCAGGGCACGCCCTCTTGTCATCCGCCGATAGATCGGCTGATCGACGCCATGGGCTTGCCCGGGTTTTCGTGGCCGACTTGCCCGCAGACCAATTCGTCCGGCGCCGGCTACGACCCGTATGAGGCCTGCCCGCAGGGGTGGACGCCTTACGCGCCGGCCAGCGACCGGCCGGGACAAGGCCAGGCCAGCATGTGCCGAATCGCGGCCGGCAATCTCGGTCAGCCTGCCAGCTTTGGAGCGCGGCACGGTCAGGCCGATGGACGCTTGACGGGGACAATCCAGCTCGGCGACCGCACCGTGCCGGTCCAGCTTACCAATGTCTCCAGCGGAGCACATAACGATCGAACGACCACCTATTACGACATTCAACGCCCGCGCCGCGCGAAGCCTTACTACATCGACTACGACGACGCGAACGGGCTGCGGCAGCGCACCTGGTTCAACCTTAGCAGACCGTAAGCTCGAGTCACTCCGGCTGGCTAAATTAGTTGCACGAAATGAGGGAGTTACCCCGATGAAAAGCGTCAACAGGTTCACCATTCATGGCAATGTCGGGTCGGTAGCGCCCTTCGACAAAAGCACGAGGGTCAACATTGCCACCAATCGCAATTGGCGCGACGAACAAGGCCATCCCAAGGAAGCCACTGATTGGGTCCAGGTGACGGTCCTGGAGGAGAAGCAAGCCGCCTGGGTGGCGGAGAACGCCAAGCCCGGCGATGTGGTCTTGGTCGAAGGCCGCATCAGCAACAACTCTTTCAAGCGCAACGGCGAAACCGTCTATACGACGGACCTTATCGCGTCGACGTTCAACGTTTTTCCGAAGCCGTAATCATGTTCAATGCGGGGGCCCTTATCATGGCGGCGGCATCCGGAACATTGGTCGGCATAGGCGGCGCGCTCGCATTCTATCCGACTCAAGGCCAGCTCTCCGCGGCGATTGCGTCCGAGCCGGCACTGTGTGCGAAACTGGCCGCGTCCGGCCTTGAGATTCCATCGCCGGCCGAGGCTTTGGGCGCTTTCCGGCGAGCGAAAAATACTGATCAAGCGACGTTGCGCATCGGAGAGTGCTCGAAGAACATCATGGGACCTGGCGTGCAATGCGCCGTGAAGTACAAGCTTCGCACATCCTGGAAAGGCGAAGGTGATGGCGTTGTCGCGTTCTCCAGGGGACCGGATGGCTGGCAAGCAGTGCAGCTGCAATAATGTCTGCCTGCGAAGGTCCGGATTCGGCGCAGCTCTGCGGTCGATCAGTACGCCCCTCCAAATCCTTCCTGCGGTTATCGCCCGCTGGTGGCACCGGGCCTATCTGACCCGCAATCCGGTCCGTCCCGTCGAAGCATCTTCTTTTGTGTCGCCGCAATTCCCATGCCCAAAGAGCCGGAGCCGGAGCGCGCCTCCAATAGCGCCGTAGGGACGGCGGAGGCCGGAGATAACGGGCCGCTGGCAGGAAGCCCTGCCGTCCCTGGCGCGGGCCCGGTTCGCGGCGTTCACTTGTGTGGGGTGCAATAGACGCCTTGGGATTCCAAAAGGACGGCGCCACCCTTCAATTCAGTGAGGGCACCCACCCAGGCGTCGGAATAGGTGCGACTGGCGTCCACCGCCGTCAGCCAGATGACGCGGTTGTCGGCAAGCTCCACCTTGACCTCGCTTTGCAGAGGGCTTGCCTGCACCGTTTGTTGATAATGCCGCTTGATGCGCACATCGCCCCTCGCAAACTCGATATTGTTGTTGTCGTAGTTGAGCAGGAATGAAGCATCCCCTTTTGCGACCTTGCAGGAGCCGTCGCGTTCACACACGATTTTTGCTGCCGTAGCGCAATCCCATCGCAGCCCGGCGGGCCACATCGGATTGCTGCCGGTCGCCTTGGACTGATCCCCTGGAGCGGCGGCGCCGACGCTCGCAGCCGCCGCTACGGCCACCAATACTGCCCTAATCATCCGTTCCGCACACCTTACTGTTCGGCACCATCAAGATCAGCTCGCGCTGGCGCATCATGCCGACGGAGGCAAGCGCGCTGTAATGCGCCAGCGTGGCGGCTGCCGCATCAAGCGCGGCCTCGCAGCCGTTTCGCGTCGAGATCTCGGCTAATGCTGCCCTGAACATCACTGTCCTGTCCGGCTGATCGCTCATAAATTGACACTACACTTTGGGTTCAGTTATGACAATCGCCGGGCAGGCGGTTGGCATAAAAGCGGTTCATCGAGGACCCCGAGCTATGATCATATCTGCCGCTATCGCCAAAGGTGGCACTGGCAAATCGACCCTGCTGCGCGCGCTCGCCTCGGTCGCCCTTAATCGCGGCTACGCGGTGACACTCATCGACGGCGACGTTCGCCAGAACATGAGCCGGTGGGCTCAGATGCTCAAGGAGGCCGGCAATCGTCCCGAGACACTCCAGCTCGTCAGCGCCACGACGCCGCGCGAGATCCTGGAGGCGGCAGAACTGCATAATGGCGAGCGTAGCGTGGTGCTGATCGACACCGAAGGCACCACGAACGACAACCTCATGGCCGGGCTATTTGCCGCCGATATCGTGGTGGTGCCGATCTTCTTCGCGCTCGATGACGTGACCGCAGCAATCCAGATCACCGACCACTACATTCCGCTCGCGGTCGAAACACGCGGCCGACCGCTGCCAGCCGTGTTTGTCCTGACGAAACAGACCATCATCGATGCGAAGGCGAGAGCCTTGAGCGAACTGCGCGCAATTATTCAGGCGAACGGCACGCCGATCGCCGACCATGCGCTGCAAAACCGTGTCGCCTATCGGGACCTGCAAAGCGGCCAGACACTCTACAGCCCAGACCAGCCCGACCCGAAGGCGATTGCCGAAAGTGAAGGGGTCTTCGACGATGTCCTCAAGACCTTCACCGAAGCAATGAGGCAGGCGGCATGACCGAGAAAGGCCTCCCGGACACACAAAACGACAAGAAGGCTCGCATGATGCGAGCGATAACTGAGCCGCCGGCGCTTCCGAGCATGTTCATCGCTCCGAAATCCGATTCCGCCCCCCAGCCGCTTGCCGCCGCATCTGCGGTGGCATCGGAGGCTGAAGCTGCGCCGGCGGTTCATCGGCCGGACTTCCGTAAAATGTTGCGACAGGGCCAGAAAAAGGATCCGGTTGCCGGCAAGAAGATCCGCGAAGAGGAAATGGTGCGCTGCGGCTATTACCTTACGGCCGGCGAACAGCGGCAATTTAAGCTGCTCGCCATCAGCAACGGCCACAGCATGACCGAGCTGCTGCGCCAAGCGGTGCAGGACTACATCAAGGCCCATAAGCACAAGCTGCCGAACGATTAGGACAGCCCGCCCCGGGGCATGTCCCCACAAGGTTCCAGAGAGCGCTGCGGGCCACACGGCCGAGGCCGGGCCATCGATGCTCGGCCCGGGGCAAATCAGCCGTGCTCGCCGGCCTGGGGCGCGTGACTCAGCTTATGCGCTTTACCTAACCCACAAGGGTCCCGCGATTCCCGGTCGCTCGCGCTCACGTTCCCTGCTCTATGCGATTTGTCTCCATGTTAGCATGATATTTCCGCAGCAAGGCAACATGTTGAGTTAGAGACATGTCGCTAAGTTGGCTTGTCTCCAAGTTGAAAATGCAAAATGTCTCTGGGGAAACGTGTTTCCTTGCTAATGTTTACAGATTATTTCGAAAGGAAAGCTCTGGGCAGCCAGAATGAGACCTCAAAGGTATTTCTGTAATGTTGGTTTTTGTCTTTGGCAGGATAGCCTTTTTTGTGTTACACACGAAAAAATAGCGGCGCGGCCCAAGGGCCTTAGCGCCCGCAAGCGGGCTTGAAGATGAGACCCAACAGTGGCCAAGCAGAAAGTCAGAACGCATCCCGTCGCTATGGCGAAGTCCTGCATGTGCGCTTCTCAAGCCTCGAACTGGAGCGGCTGCGCACTATGGCTGATGGGGAATCGGTGACGGTCAGCGAAGTCGTTCGCCGCCTTGTGAGGTCCGAGGCGGGCTTTCTGCCGGCAGCGACGGGGGAACTGCGACCATCCATCGAGGAGGCCACCGACCAGCTTCGCCGTGTCGGTGTGAATTTCAACCAGGCGGTCCGCGCGATGAACGAGGGCCGGGTGCCGTATGACGCAGACCTCGAGCACGCCTTGATCGCCGTTGGCGAGCTCGTGCGTCGTTTCCGCGAAGAACTAAAGGCGATGATTGCGAGGCCGCGCAAGCGAAGCGAGGGCAAGGCATGAGTGGCCGTCTCGTCGGATACGCTGCCGAGATCGAACGCTATTTGCGCGTACCCGGCGCCGGCGATCTCGAGGACCTCGAGGAGGATAAGCCTTTGCAATCGGCCGGCCGGGAGACGGCCGATCGTCAAGCGATGAACATCCGTGCGAGCGGGCTCGCCCCGGCCCTCTCGGCGTCGCCTATGGCTGGTGCGCAATGGTCGACGGCGAGCGCAAGGCACCCGGGAGCGAGCCCCCGCGTCGCGAAGGCACCTGTTTCGTCCTCAGGTCGAGGCGGACCGCCCAGCGCGAAACCGCCGTCTGTGGGCACCAGCGGGAGCTTGCGCTCAACCAGCGACGCAAAAGGCGCCATAGCGATTTTCGACCTCGCACTCGGCGCTTTCGTCAAGGAAGAGGAAGAAGAATGGCGGCGCCGTGGCGGGGGCGGCGGAAGGTCGGGCGCGCTCCCGTCCGCTCGACACTTCGCCCGGTCGACGCTTGAGGCGAGAGCGGTTGCGGCGCGAGCGGCCTATGCCGCGGGGGCACAGCCGGCCGTGTTCAAGGTTCTTTCGAGCGTGGCCAATGGTAAACAGGCTGGCGCCCTGCTTACCTATATCGGCACACGCGCCAATGAACAGGGCGAGAAGCGCGATATCGAGATCTTCACCGATAGCGGACAGGGGGTCGCCAACGCGCAGGACCGTCGCGGCTTCCTGCACCAATTCAGCCAGACCTTCGAGCCGCAGCTTGAGAATACGAATTTCATTGAGGTGCGGTTCGAGCTCCCCGGCGACGTCACGGACCAAGCGCTTGGCCAGGCGTTGAATGGGGCCTTCGGATCAAAGCCCTTCGTCTATGCTCGCACCGGCGACAGCGTCGCCGTTTATGGCCACACAGGAGAACGCGCCGGACCGCTTGCCAAGATCTTGGCCGCGGGGCGTGCAAACTCGCGCAGCAAAGCGCTCGACAAGATTGAAGCCGGCTTGGACGAAGCCATGGGGAAGGCCGGAATTCGCGCGGCAGCGGAAGTGACCGCAGCCGTCGGTAACGAGCGCAAGGCGCAATACTTTCTGCAAAAATTCATTCGATCGCACGATCAGGTTCGCCAGGCGAATGGACAGGCGGTTTCCAGCAAACAGCCGACGAAGGCGGCCGCGACGATCTATGAGCAATGGCGGCCACAACTTTCCGGCCGGGAGCGGCGCAATGCCTATCACCTGCTTTTCTCTGCCCGGGCTGGTACGGACGCGCAAGCCATCATGGCGGTCGCGCGGGCGGTGCTCGAGGAGCGCGCGCCCGGGCACAAATTCGTGCTCGCCCACCATGCCGAGACGAAGCACGTCCATATCCACGCCATGGTGCAGGCGCGGTCGGCCGACGGCGAGCGGCTGACATTCTACAAGGCGGATCTCCACGCCTGGCGGGAAGCCTACGCGGAGAAGGCGCGCGAACATGGCATAGCGATGGTCGCAACCCGCCGGTACGATCACGCAATGAGCCGACCGTATACGAAGGAACATGCGGGCGCCTACAAGCGCGCGCAGAACGACCCGCGCTACCAGGTCAGTGACAAGACCGTCGCGCGCGTGGAGGACAAACGGCAGCGTCGAATGGATCGCGGATTGCTGGTCGCCAATGGCGGAGTGATCGCCGTCGTGTGGCAGCAGACGGCCGCCGTGATGCGGGCGGCTGGCGTCACCGGCCAAGCCCTGACTGCAGCCGAGGCGATCGGCAACACTATCCTCCAGATTCATGCGCGCAGGGCAGGCGAGAAGCCTGCTGCTGGCGTCTCCAAAGATGGCGGAGGACCGGGGCGGACCCCGTCGTTCTTGTCCCATCCCGGCATGAAAGAATTGACCAGGCTGATAGGAGCTACCGAAATGGCGCAGACACCTTTGGAAATGCGGCAGAAGATGGCGCGTGTGAACCAGGCATTGGATCAGATGCGGGACACGCTCCCAAACGCTGAGCAACCTCGTTTCGAGCAATACCGCGAGGGCGTGAGCGACAAAATGCACGATCGTCTCGCCCGGCTCCAGTTCGAGCAGCAAAAGGGCGCGGGCGGAGGTGGGGAGGCCGCGCCTGAAAGAGAGGCGCGCGGCCGCGATTTGCCGGCCCGAGAAGACACGCGTCAGCCCGAGACCTCGGCGCGACATGCCGAGAAGGAGGGGCAACGCGTTCAGCAGCAGAAAGACTTAGCTAAGCAAAAGGGCCGGCAGGCCGATGATCAGGACCGCAAGACACAGCGCAGCCAGGACAACGAATACGAGCGCTGAGCGCTTATCCTTCGAAGGTAGGCCCGGTTTCGGGAGAAGACATGCTTAATTCAAGCCCTTAGACAGGGCGCGCGAGTCCTTTTCAGGCGCCCTGTTTTATGTGCGGCCACCGCGCGCCGCCAAACCCAATGGCCGGGTCTTTGCCGCCTAAAGTCAACTCTTCTCAGCGGAAACGGAGCTTGTTGGACCACCAACAATGACCGCCGCCGCGCGGTTGTCGGACGGGATCACTCGTCCACGACATCCGGCAATGCTTCCGCGACGACGCTTAAATTGCGGTCGAAAGTTTCGGCATCGGCCGACTGCGGACGGAAAGATTTAGCCTCGGCGAGAATGGCCGCAATCATGGCCTCTTTTTGCGGCGAGATCCTGGTCGCCGCCGCCCGGGCAGCCAAAGCCGAAAAGTCGACAGCCTGTGAAGCAACGGGCGCCGCTGCCGACGGGATATGGCTCGCCTCAATCCCGGCTGCCTTTTGCGAGGCGGACAAGCGACGGCGAGCGACTGGCGGCTCGGCACGCCCAACCTTTGCAGCGAACGTCGCACCGCGCTGCAGCCGCGACCGTGTGATGCCGGAGCGGTAGCGTGGCCCAACCGGCACGATCGACTGGACGGGCCGGGAGGGGAGGGCAGCGGGGGCAGCGACGGGTTTGGTTCCCTTTGCATCCGTCCTTTCCGGCAGCACCATGAAAGCCCGCTTGGAGAGCTCCCGATCCGCGAAATAGAAATTCCGGGTTGCAAGGATTGCGTTTTCGCCGCGCGGCAGAATGACGACCTTGCTCTTGTCCATGGTACGGATC
This sequence comes from Mesorhizobium sp. M4A.F.Ca.ET.022.05.2.1, assembly GCF_003998845.1. Taxonomy (NCBI): domain Bacteria; kingdom Pseudomonadati; phylum Pseudomonadota; class Alphaproteobacteria; order Hyphomicrobiales; family Phyllobacteriaceae; genus Mesorhizobium; species Mesorhizobium sp. M4A.F.Ca.ET.022.05.2.1. Next base: position 20,878 of record NZ_RZOJ01000011.1, read on the forward strand.
TCGTCCGGACGCATCAGTGGCCGACGCACTTGCTTGCTGTGAACGGAGCGCGTGTAATAGGTGTCGAAAAGGCTGGCCTGCGTCCTCGTGACGTCCTTCTGGGGTTCGGACGTTTCGCCTATCTGCTCGGAGACGTAGCGCAGATCGTCGGTCTCCTGGGCGCCGAAGAAGATCTGGACACGGGCAGCGTTGATCAGCGTTTCGCGGCTTTCCTTGCGGTAGATCTCGTCGATCGATTTGAGCGACTGGACGAAAAACCACATCGGCACGCCGTGGCCGCCAAGCACGGTCGCCATGTCCGTCACATTCTCAAGCTTGCCGAGGTTCTGAAATTCATCGAGCAGGACAAGCACCTGGTGCTCGCCGGGGCGCGGCATGGATTCGGACATGAAGTTCATCATCTGCGTGATGAGCACGTTGAACAGCGGGCCCAGCGAAGCCATCTGCTCGCGCCGAAAATCGAGATAGAGCGAAACCCGTTTGCTCTTGAGATTGCGGATGTCGAAGGAGCTCCGCGCAGTTGCCCGCATCAGTCGCTCGTTCAGGAATGGCGCCATGCCGGTGCGCACGCCAGCATAGAGGCCGGAAAACTGCTTCTCCGCCATATCCGCGTAGGGCAGAAGCGTCTGCAGCGTGAAATTCGAGACTTCCTGCCGGCGGGTGTCGCGCAGGCTTGCCAGGAACTCCAGGATCGGCTCATCGGCGCCGTTCATGATCCTGAGGATGGTGGCAAAGCTGCGGTTTTCGTCGGCGATCTGCGGGGACTCCATGACGTAAGAGGCGATGCCGGTGAAGAGGAGGCGCGCATCGTTGACCCAATAGGGATCAGCGTTCGCAGGCGGTCGCGGAAAGAGCGCGGCCGCCATGTTGCGCAGGTCGATGTCCCGCTGGGCCGAATCGAGCGAAATGAAGTCCATCGGGTTATAGAAGGCGGTGTTGCCGTCGCGGTCGGCCGGCGCGAAGCGGACGACCTGGCTGAAGGTGGCCCGATAACCGGCCGTGGCTTCATAGGTCTCGCCGCGCAGATCGAGCACGACCAGCGAATGGGGCCACATCAGCGCGTTGGGGATGATCAGCGCTGCGCCTTTGCCCGACCTTGGCGGTCCGATGACGAAGCCGCCGACGTCATCGCCGTCGATCCACAGTTTCTTGCCACCGCGAACTTTCGGGCGCGTCAGGCGCAATTTGCCGGTGCGCCGATCGCGGTGCGGGGCGAAGACGTTGGCCAGTCTGCCGCCGGCGCGTCCGATGAAGATGCCCCTCGGCTTCAGCAGGCCAGCCCGGCGAACGTCCGCCATCGACATGAATTTTGCGTCGTTGCGCTTGGGTGGCCGCATAAAGAATGCGACGGCGAGTGGCAGGACGAAGCCGAATAGGGCCGCGGCGCCGGCATATTGAAGCTTTGCGAAGCGACCAGCTTTCAGGTCCGTCCAGGCGTAGCCGAAGACTGGCCGCGGGTCCGCGTTGATGCTGTCGAAGAGAAAATGCGATCCGGTCCTGTACCAGTCGGTCGCCGCGTATGCGACCACAAACAGCAAGGCGCCCAGCGCCACGGCCATCAAGGCCAGGAAGATCCTGCCGGCGATCTTTTCCATAGTGCGCCCCCGTCAGATCGTCTCAGCCTTTGTGAATTTGATTTCGCTGATCGATCGGCTTCCGCCTTCGCCGCGCACCATTTGCACGACCACCGGGATCACCTCGCGCAGGTAGTCAAGGATCTCGGTGCGAGAGAGCCCGACATTGCTTTGCATAACCATGAGGGCCAGGCGCTCATAGGCCGAGCGGGCCGAATTGGCGTGAACGGTTGTCAGCGAACCAGGATGGCCGGTGTTGATGGCTTGCAGGAAGGAAAATGTCTCGGCACCGCGCAGCTCGCCAAGCAGCAGCCGGTCGGGCCGCATGCGCAATGACGCCTCGAGCAACTGTTGCGGCGTAACCCTGGCAAGGCCCTGGTCGCCTTTCGAGGCGAGCAGCGTCACGGTGTTGCCAGTCGCCGGCTTGAGTTCGCGGGTATCCTCGATGGTTATGATGCGCTCATGAGAGGGAATGATCTTCAACAACGCATTGAGGAAGGTTGTCTTGCCGGTCGACGTGCCGCCGGCGACAATCAATGAAATGCGATTGCGAACCGCATATTGCAGAAATTCAAACGGCGAGGTGTCGTTGAGCATCTCGGCGAGCTGCTTTTCTTCAGCGGAGAGCGCGAGGCCACTGCCCATCTCGGTCTGTTCGAAGGCGCCCATTTTTGCGTAGTCGCCAAGCGTCATGTCCATGATGACCTGCTTGCGGATGGAGATCGCGCCGCCATCTGGTGCCGCCGGCGGCAGCACGCATTGAAAACGTTCGCCCGAGGGGAGAGCGGCCGACAAGACCGGCGTTACTTCGTTGACGACCTGGTTGGTGGCCGAAGCGACGCCGACTGAGACCGAGCGAATCCAGTTTCTGGTGAGCTCGCGTTTGACGACGTGCTCCATCTCCTTTGTACCCAGGCGCTCGATGAAAACTTCGCCGGGTCGGTTGATGGCGATTTCAGAAACCGCTTCTTCCTCCATGTAGGGCCAGATCGGTTCGAGTTCTGCGCGCAGCACCGGTGCGCGCGCCCAAGGGTTCGGCACAGGCTGCACATTCATCTGGCCGGAGTCCCATACTCTGGATAGTCCGGATCAGCCTCAGCCTTCGGCGTCATGAAGAGCGGCGTCGGATCGAGCGCCTTTGCCGGCTTTCCGCCGCGCTTCAGTCGAGCCAGCTCCTCTTCTACTGGATCGGCATAGAGCTCGGAAAAATCCAGATCCCGGCGCACGAAGACGATGATCGGCGTGCCCTGGTCAACGTAGATGGTCGGCGGGATGTTTTGTGTGTCGCGGAACGCCTCTTGCGCCAGCTGCTGCAGCGCCGTCGAGGATTTGTCGAAGGCGATGCCGCGGACATCGCGTTGTGAACCCGAGCCGCCATAGGTGGTCGTGACCGTCTGCCCTGTGACGGGGTCAACGGTCGTCACCTGCCGTTCCTGGCTGTCGCTGCCATTGTTGGCAAGGGAGGACAGGTACTCCGAAAAGCCGCCAACGACCGAAAGCATGATCGCGTTGCCGTAGCGTTCGAGCCAATGCGTATCGACGCGGCCGCCGAGACCGCCCCGTCCGAGACGGTCGGCGCCAGGCGAGGCAATGTCGACCGACACGCCGTCGGAACGTATGACCCGGTTCCAGACGATGAACACACGCTTTTGCCCGCGCGCGATTCCCGAACGATATTCGCCGGTGAGCCGAGAGCCTTTTGGGATCAGAATGCGGCGGCCGTCGAGCGAATAGACGTCTTCGCGCGCCACCGCGCGAACCATGCCGGGCAGATCGGTGTTGATGGCGGTTTCCAGAAATCCGCGGATCATCGTGCCTTCAGGGATCAACGCATCGGTGCGACGGAAAACCCGCGCCTTCGCCGTCGCGTTCGAATGGGTTTCCGATTGCGCGAGGAAGGCTTTGTTCGGATCGTTGTCGGCGCCCGGCACTGGAACAAGCTGACCGTCGGCGGCGATCTGTGCCTGGGCCGGCTGATCGTGCCCGGCGGCCGGGTTTGCTTGCTCGCTGGTAATCATCTGGTTTGACCGCAGGCGCTCCCACATTGCCTTTTGCCGCTCAGCCTCCTCCGCCTTCCGGCGCGCCTCCTCGTCGGCCGCTTGCTTGCGGCGGGCCTCCTCTTCTTCGGCTTTGCGGCGCGCCTGCTCGGCCGCCAATTGGGCTTCGATCGCGCGCCGCTGCGCGTCGAGATCGGCGCCCTGCTCAACCGTCTGATCGACATTGTCGGCCTGTTGCTTGTTGGCTTCGCCTTCCACGGGCGGCGGAACGACAATCTGATCGATTGTCTTGTCAGCCGCTTGTGGCGTCTCGGCCAGCGCCGGCGGGCGAAATTCAGGCGGGTTGAAATTGTCGTTGGCATCCGAGGCCGCATCGCGAGAACGCGGCTCGCGGGGCCAATTGATCCAGATGAGCGCGATGGCCACGATCAGCCCCGCGGCGACCATGGCGACTTTTGTGCCTGTTCCGGCATAGCGTCTCGCAACGGTCGGACCGCCATCAAGCTCGTTATAGTCGATGTTGCTCATCTATCGTCCCCTCGCGGTCGGGGAAGTGAAGGGGCCGGACCCGCGCACCAGCTTCTTCGGCCCGTAGACGGCGGAGACGGGATCCGCCTTGGACGGCCGGGCTCGATTGTAGAGGCAGAGCGCTTTGCCGTCGGCCCTCAGCGTAAATTGCCGGCCGACCTTGTCGACGATCGTGTATTTTCCCTGGGTCCGTTGATTGACCAGCGATTCATGGCCTTTTTCGTCGACGACGAAGATGGCCGGGATGTCGCCCGTGAACTCCAGGAACATCTTGGTGCCGTCGTCGAAAGCAACGCGCGGCTTAAGGCCATCATCGCCGGCATAGACGTAATCGTAGTTGAGATCGGCATAGTTGAGGTTCTTGAGATCGGGATCGGCAGCACTTTGCTGGGCCTCGGAAAGCAGGCGCGCGTTTTGATCCTCATCCGCGTATTTGAACCGGACCTGGAACGACGCACGATCGCGCTCGCTGTCGGTGGCTTTGAGCAGCAACGAATAGACGCGCCGGTCGGTAATGACGTTGACATTCGTCCAGGCATCCCGTTCAAGCGGCTTGATGAAGAGAAACCGCGAGCCGCGTTTGGGCACGATCGACCAGCCTTTCGTGTCGCCAGCCGAAACGGTCTCGATCACCTCGGACGCGCTGAGCTCAATCATCGTCGAGACGCCGAGCGCGGCGTTGACCGTGGTCACATTGTCATTGTCGAAAGGCACGTAGCGGATGCGATAGTCCCGCGCGGCAGCGGAGCTGGCCGAGCCAAGCAAAATCAGCAGCGACAGGGCGGCGCCAATGTGGGTCTTCATTGCGCGCTCCCTGCCGTCGGCGCGGACTCCTGATCGCGACGGTATTCCGTCACCTGAAAGCCAAGCGGATTGTCGAAGCGCCATTCGTTTTTGATCGGCGTCGTCGTGTAACGGAATTTGACCACGGCCACCCAATTGTCGGTCGTGGAAGAATTCTCGCGGCGCGTCGTGGTCGAAAACCGCACCGACGCCGTCGTGCTGTTGAGCAGCGACACCGACTTGACGTCGACGGAAATGGTCACGTTGCGCCCGTAGACCTTGTCGAGCGACTGCGCGTTGGACGGCGTGTAAGCCCAAGTCAAATCGCTGGACGCCGTTCCCGTCGAATAAAGCTGCGCCAGATCGTAGTTCTGCTTGATCTCGCGCGCGTCATAGGTTTCGCGAGCGCGAATATAGCGAACGAGATTGGCGGCCGTGACCGCCTCATTCTGCGACAGATCGCCGGGTTTCAGCGCGCGCGCAACTTCGAGATATCCGGTCGTCTTGTCGACCTCGATGACATAGGGCTCGAATTGCTTGAGCGGAAGGATGAGCACGAGCGTTAGCAATGACAGGCCCGCAACCACACTCGCGACGCCGCTGACAAGCCACGCCAGCGTGCGCGAACGTCTGATAGACCGGTGTGTGTCGTCCTCCCATGTTGCGCCGGCCTGATAGTAGCGCTGGTCAACGAGTTTGCCGGTCTCGGCGGGGATGCTTGCCTGCATTTTTGTCACTTTACTTTAGCCTCACGTCCAAGCTCCCACTGCGGCCCTCGAGCAGCACTTCTCAGGCGGATGTTTGCGCCTCTAGGCCAACGGCCTCGCGTTATCGCGCGCCGCTTGCTGAATGGATGATCGCGCCGCCTCGCTGGTGCGGGATAATCTCAGCCGCTGCCACCGGTTGGCGACAAACCGCGTGCCACGCGCGACATTGCCGGGCACATTGCCATAGGAGCGGTATGCGCCGACGGTGCTTAGATACCCGCCACCGTTCAGGATCGAGGCGATCGCCGGGATCTGCATCAGCACATAGATGCCGATGATCGTGACCAGGACCAGTGGCAGGACCATCGACATCTTGTTGTCGACGCTGGCGCCTCCCGAGGTGGCAGTGTTCAAGGCCAGATTGACCAGCGAAAAATAAAAGCCCAGGAAGCCGTAGATGAGGATTTGCTGGATAATCAGATAGGTGGTGAGCGAAATGAATCCCTCGCTCATCCGGGTTGACCACCGGTAGAGCCAAAGCACAATCCAGACCGGCGCCAGCGCCAAAGTGATGAACAGCATGATCTTGGCCGCGATGATTGCCGCGATGGCAAGCGCCGAGAAGATGATGGCGGCCAGAAGCACGATGGTGGAAAGCAGCGCGCCGAATATGTCGTAAAAAGTGCCGCTGTAGACCTCATTGGCAACATCCTGGGCACCGCGGTAGAGATTGTCGATCAGTGCCGGGATCGCATCTTGATCCGAGAGCTGGTTGCCGGTGGCGCGCGAGACGGCACCGACGATGATCTTGCCGATTTCGCTCGGCACGGCTTGCACGAGCTTGTAGATCGTCTCGGAGAACGTCCCCCATCCATTCAGCAGCAGATAGATGACGACCGCACGACCGAGGCGGTACGCCGACTCGATCGGAGAGATCGCCTCGCGGCCGCTGAGGATCGAGTAGCCCCACCAGATGATATAGAGGGTGAGCATGAGCGCGAAGACATTCCCCAGCGCATAGCCGAGCTGCATGTAGACGCTGGAGACAAAGCCCCGTCCGACGTCATCGATGCCGCCCAGAATGCTTGTCGCCAACCCGTTCATCCAGCCTCGACAACACGATCGAAGAGCGGCGCGTTGACCGGCTTTAGGGGTCCGCAGCTCGTATCGCCAGCATAGGCCAACGGCGCGCAAGGCGCCTTGAGCTCGCGACCTGGCCCGGCGCAGCCGCCCAGCATGACGCTCGCTACCGTTGCGGCGATCACGCCGACCCGCCGCCACCAGGCTGGCATCCGTTTCGCTCGGCACCTCACGATCAGTTCCCGCTTGTGCCGAAATTTTCGAACGGATTGACTTGCGCCGGCGTCATCAGCTTTTGCACCTGGCTTTGCCGCAACAGCCGGGTCTTCATTTCCTCGTTGAGCGCGGCGACGGCGCCGTTCTGGACGCCGATGAGCTCGTTGACCGCGCGTGCGTTCTCGAGCTGCATGCGCGTGTTTTGATCGACCGAGCCTTTGACGTCCTCGGACTGTCCGATCTGGCCGCTGGCCGACTGCAACGACTGTTCGCGTTGCGCGACGCCTTGTGAGGCCTGCGAGGTGAGGGCGCTCAACAGCGAGGCGACGTTGACGCTGCCACTATAGGCAGTGTTGACGGCACTGCTGCCGTTGCCACTGATCTGCTGGAGTTGCTTGACCAGCTGCAGGCCGTTGATGACCGCGCCGGCGATCTTCTGGATTTGCGGCGACAGCCCGCCGAAAGACAGCGCGCCGCCATTGAGGATCGATCCGAAGCTCGGCGCTTGCGCAATCGACATGTTGCCGCCCAGGCCCATCTGGCCGATGCCGAGAGAGCCGTTGCGGCTGCCCGTCAACGCTTGCAGGATCTGATTGCTCTTCTCGAGGATGTCCTTGTTGGAGCCCATGATCGAATTGGTGTTGTCCGCGTTCTGGCGGGCAATGTCCAAATTCGCATTGTCGATGACGGCGATCTGCGCATGAGCGGCGCTCGCCAAAAATGCCATCCCTGCTGCGATAAAGATTTTTCTCACTCTCAGACCTCCTATTCCTGGATTGCTTCAATCGCGCGCGCCGCGCCGGTCGGATCGGCGTTGATCTGCACCGACTGCGCGTTCCCCGAAACGCCCTCGGCGCCCAGGCCCGCACAGGGTAGCCATTGGCTTCGATCGATCCGTAGCCGTTGCAGCTCGGCCGGGTCGCATGAAAATGGATTTGGGGATCCACCTTGCGGCGGCGTGATGGTCCGCGCGGTCTGCGAGGCTCCGACGTTGTTCAACGAAAGAAACTGACCGAGCAGGGCGGTGAAGTCCGAGGCCTGACCGATATATTGGCCGGTCACACCGGCATTAAGACTTCGAGCGGACGAGTTGAGCTCCCAGGCGTCCTTGTAGTCACCCACCTGTCCGACGCCGCCGGCAAGCGCGTCGATCCGCGAGGAATTGGCCGACACCTGTGCGGAGCTGGTGTCGAGGTCGGCCGCGGCTGTGGAGACGGAATCGAGGGCGCCGCTTTGAGCGGCCCCGCCCGGTCCGCTCGAGGTCACGATGCTGACCGCCGGCGGGGCCGCCGGCGGCGCCTGTCCGCTGGAGACGTAATTGTCGAAGGTGCCGTGCCATCGGCCGACGCCCGAGGCCCACTCAGCCTGTTCGGCGGCATTGGAGCCGTTATAGAAACTCGCCAGGCAGCTGTAGTTGCTGGCGCCACACTGCGCGACGCCTTTGCCGAGATATTTGACGCCGCCCTCGATGTTTTGCTCGTTGATGTCGCGATCGAAGCCGAGCTGCCTGCCAGTTCCTTTTGTCAGTTGCATCACGCCCTTGACGCCGGTGTGCGAGCCGGCACAGCTGTCCAGGCGGGATTCCTGGTAGGCGACCGACAGCGCCAGCCCCTCCGGAACGCCATATTTTTGCGCATAGTGACGGATGAGCTTTGCGTTTTCGGCGTCGCGGCTCAGCGCCTCGCCAGGCGAGCGGCTGAACATCTGCGACCTGTACTTGTTCGTATAGGTGCAAACGAGGCTCTTTTTCTTCTCCTTCTCGTCGGATTTGGTTTCTTCCGACTTCGTGCTGTGCTCTTCGTCCTGCGCGCGCTGATCCAGATTGGAATTGTCGATGACGGCGATCTGGGCCAGCGCCGGGAGAGCCGCCATCTGCCCAGGCATGATCGCGGCAGCGGCGATCAGGGTGCTAAGCCGCTTCTTCATGCTCTCTCTCCCATCCGCAAAGGTATGGCAGCCACGCTTCCGGCTCTTGCCCGTAAGTCTCGCGCAGCCGTTCGCATTCCTTGATGCTGGCTTCGTTGGTCGACAGCACCTTGACGAGGTCGGGCATGGCCGAGAGGTCGAGCTTCGCCACGACGGAATCGCTGTCGTGCTTGACCAGGAACGTGCGCGTTTCCTTGGGCGTACGGCGCACGAATTCGAACTCCTTCGCCGTCAGCGAAAAGCGCGCCATGTAGGTATCTTTGCTCGCCTTCGGATTGGGGAAAAAGATGTTGGTTTTCGTCTGCTCGATCAGCGAGGACGAGATCGACGAGTTGACCACATCCTCGGCCGTCTGGGTGCCAAAGCCGACGACGCCGTTGCGCCGGCGGATCGTTTTCAGCGTCTCGTTGATGAAGGCGGAAAACACCTCGTCATCGAGCAGCTTCCAGCCTTCATCGAGGAACATCAGAAGCGGCGTGCCATCGATGATCTCTTCGAGCCGATGGAAGATGTAGAGCAGGGCGGCCGAGCGCAATTTCTTGTCGGCCAGGATTTTTGTCATGTCGAACCCGACCACCGGCTTCGAGAAATCGACGAGATCGACGGGGTTGTTGAAAAGCCAGCCCTTGTCGCCAGGGTCGAGCCACGGTTCAATCCGCGCCGCGAGATCGTTCATTCCTGGCGCCAGCGAGCCGCGCAGCACTTCCGGCAGCAACTCGAACGTGCGCTGTTGGCGCGGGATCTTGTAGACCTTGTCGACGGCCGTGTTGATCACGCGCATTTCCGCCACGTCGAGCGAAGCGTCGTCAGGGGTGAGCAAGTAGCGTAGCAGCCCTTCCAGAAACGTGCGGTTTTCTGCAGTGTCTTCCAACTGGAGCGGCGCAAAGCCGGTGGCCTGCATCGGCTCCATGACCTCGTAGCGGCCGCCGAGCGCGCGAATGAAAAGCTCGGCGCCGCGCATATAGTCGAAGTAGACGCATCGCGGTCGCGGCGAAATCCTCATTGCCTGCGCCATCAGGAACGACAGCACGACCGTCTTGCCCGAACCGGTCGGACCGAAAACAGTGAAATGGCCGACGTCGTGAACGTGAAAGTTGAAATAATAGGCTGTCTGGCTGGTCGTCTCGAGCAGCGCGATTGGCCGCTTCCAGTGCAGTCCCTCACGCTGGCCTGAGGGAAAATTGTGACCCGAGAACAACCCGGCAAAGTTCAGCGACGAGATGAGGGCGCGGCGCGCAATGTAGCTGAAATTGCCGGGCAGCTGTGCCCAAAACGCAAGTTCGGTGTTGAGCGTTTCCCGCACCGGCACGATCGACATGCGCGCCAGTTCGGCCGTGATGTCGGACAGGGAGCGGTTGAGCCCTTGGATGTCGGCAGCCAGCGCCATCACCGTCATGTGGTGCTGCCCGAAAACAACCTCGCCACCGGCAAGCTTGTCAGCGCCGGCGTGCACCGAATCCTCGACCGTGGTCCCGGCCTCATCCGAACCGCTGACCTGGTTCGAGATCGTGTTGATGCGGCGCATGGCCGTCACGCGATCCTCAATCGCGAATGACTGCGTCAGGATGAATTCATGCGGCAGCCGCAACAGACCGTCCAGCGACCCGGGTGCCGTGAAGGGAGGGTATTCCTTGATCGACACCATGGCGCCAATCTTGGTTGGCTGCGCTCCACTGATCTCCAGAGCGGACTTGCCGAAGAAGATTTGCCGGGTCGCACAGGCGCTCGCCAAGCTCATGCGCGGCAGCGGCATTTCGACATCAGCGCCGCCGGCAAGGATCTTGGCGATGAATTCGGCGGGTTCGGAAAACAGGCTGTCGCGCCGTGTCACCACGCCCAAGAGCCGCGCGCCATAGGCGGAAAAGTCCTTGACCACGCCGTTGAGGACATCGTGCAGTTCGGCCATGGCCTCTTCACGTGTCTCTTCGCCGGCCGTGCTGATGCGGAACGCGTTGAGCGCCCTGTCGACCCAGCCGACACGCCCGACCATCGGCCGGCGGATCAGCGTCAAAAAGGCCTCGTTGACGAACAGGTTCTTTGAGCCCAGCTCGTCCATGTAGCGGGCATCGAGTTCCGCCACGAAAGGGTTGTCGAAATCCCCTTCGATCTCCGGTGTGACGTGACGCCGGATGATGGTCGCATAGGCGGCAAAACGGGAGGTGGAGAGATTCCGGAATGTCGTGTTGCGATTGAACAGGCGGTTGTTGAGCTCTGCCTGATCCATGGTCTGGAAAGGCAGGCCGCTGAGCTGAATGACCCCGACGAGAAAGCCGCTTTTGGTGACCACCAGATTGTCGTCGATATGGCGCAAATAGGGGACATGCGCCTCGACAGGCTTTTCCCGTTTACGCGCTTTAGCGAATTTCAGGTCGGCGGTTACGGTCACGGCGAATAGCTCCTCGCGCCCCAAAAGCCTGAGTTGGCGACCGCGCCCCGCTTCGACAGCCGGCGCTCGACTATGTGAAAAATGTATGGGTCGCGCTGGCACAGATAGGCGCTGATCAGATGCGTCGCGCTGAACAGGCCGAGGCCGAGCGTGAAGCTGCTGGTCGCGATGAATCCGATGACGGCAGCCATGCCGTTAAGTGCGAACACCTCGTAGCGCACACCCCATTTCATCGGCGGGCGCGTAAAAGGCAGGCTTACCGGTTCGACATAGACCTCTTCATCCTCCATCGGTCACGCGCCTCCAGCGGTCGATCGGATGGAATCGACCAGAGCTGCGGCGCCAAAGACCAGAGCGATGCCGATGATGATCGAAAGCGCCATCATCCAGACCAGTCTCCCGGTCATGGCGAGGAAGCCGAGAAAGCAAACTGCTATGATCCCGAAAGATCGAGCAATGCTGCCCTGGAGCACGCCGACGAACCATTCCAGCACGCCCTCGACCGGGGCAGCTGATTGCGCGTATGCGCTCGCCGGCGCCAGCGCCATTCCGATCGCCGCGGCGGCCATAAACTGCAGGGCGAATTTGCCCGCCTTTTTGTAATCCATCCTCGTCTCACTCCTATTCAGTTGCCAAAATCGATGACGTGACCGTCTTGCCAGGCGACGCCATCGACCGCGCCGGTCGCGGCTGCGTGATGATCGTCAACGTGCTTGGGTATGGGAGCCTTGATCAGCTTGCCGAGCTTCCAGCGATTGAGCACTTTGACCACGTATTTCGTGGTCTCGTCGTTCCCCGGGATGCCCTTGGCCTTATAGACGTTCTGTTCGCCTGCGTTGTAGGCCGCCAACATCAAAAGCGGATCATGGAACTCGTCATAAAGCGCTTTCAGATAGCGGACGCCGGCACGGATATTGGCTTTCGCGTCACATCTGTCGGTCACACCGAGACGCGACGCTGTCGCCGGCATGAGCTGCATGATGCCGAGAGCGCCCGCGCGAGACGGGCCTTGATTGCCGCCCATGTCGCTTTCCGCCCACGCAACCGCCTCGGTAAGATCGGGATCGAAGCCCTCTTCCTCAGCAATCTGGCGCACCAAGGCCGTGGCCCGCCCGCGATCCGTCGGCGCACACCCGCCGCCGATCGGCGAACCGTTCTCAGCGGCCGAACGGGTCGAAACCGCCAGGCGGGCCGGCAGTGCAAACGCCGCCGCGATGCGCGTCGAACTCGTGTTATCCGCATGGGCGCCGAATGGCGCCATGACGGCTGAGAGAGAAAGCGCAAGCGCGATCCGGTTTTTCATTGCGCTACCAAGGTTGACACTTTACTATGGGTACATGGAGCCAAAGTAAAGTGTCAATACGAGAAGCATGATCGAGGCCAATTTTCCGATGAAGCTGTTTTTCTTCCTCGCGGCATTGTTGCTCCACAGCACCGTCGTTCGCGCCGCCGATCTGGGCACCAACGAGCCGCATCCGTTCGAGCAGCCCTCGACCGCGTATCTGCAAAAGTTCGCCAAGCCTGGCGAAAAGACCTTCGTCTACGAGCGCTATGACGCACGCGGAGGCCTTTTTCAGCGCGAGGTGACACCGCTCGCAAAACCGGTGGAGATCACGTCCGCGACGGAACGCGTCATCAACGGCGTCATCTACAGGCTGCGTGGGCTCGCGGCCTGCCCGAAACCCAATATCACCTACAAGGCTGAGAAATGGGATTGCACGAAGGCCGTGCGGGACTACGACGACGCTGTCTATAACAGCCGCGCATCCGTCGTGTTGTGCAAGACGCTGGTCCTCAAAAGCCAGTCCGGGGTAGCGGACGCGGTTTCATGCTTTGCGCTCGTCGGGGCTGGCAATGCCAACGACCCCTATTCGGTCTCTTATGACGATGATTCTATGGTCTTCTTCGATATGGCTGCGATCGGCCGCAACAAGGACGGCAAATCGCTGCGACCGGATCTCGAACATGCCTTAGATCTCGGCAAGCAGTTCCAGACCGATGAAGCGAACTAGCCTCGCAGCGCTTATCATACTCGCGACCGCCCACGCCGTGAGCGCCGAAGACGCCGTGCCAGCAAGCCCGACAGCCGCGCCCTTCCTGGTGTCGAAAAGCGTCGAGCTGCTGACCGGAGATACGTGGCGCGACGGCAGTAAGCTTTACCGGCTTTATGGCGTGCAATCATGCTTGCGCGGCACGGTCGCCCTGGATGCCAATGGCCAAGAGCTCGATTGCGGCAACGTCTCGCTCGCCCACCTGGCCGCCTTGTTTTCGACGACGGCCGTGACTTGTCAGCCTATTGCCTTGGCGCTCGATAGAGCGACCTTTGTGGTGTGTGGCGCGAAACTCGACGGCAATACGATCGACCTCGGCACCGCCCTCATCGCGGCCGGCTACGCCTTCGCCGCCACCGATGCGAAAGGAAACGCCGTCAGCGCCAACTATCTGGTGGCTGAGCTCAACGCGAAGATGAAAGCTGATGGTCTGTGGGCGACGACGTTTCAACATCCCATTGAACTTCTGCTGAGACGGGCAGGGGAGCGCAAGCAATGAACCACGAGGATCAATCGAGCCGCTACTACTACCCTGTCGAGGGCCGCACGGACGGTGCGATAGTCGGCGCCGTCGCATTCATCGCCATCATCGTGGTGCCGGCGCTGGCCTACGCCGCGTGGCATGCGCTCATGTCTTGGATTTCCGCTCTCTTTTCTTAGGTCGGCAACTCGGCGAACGATCGCAGCAGCTCATGCAGGTCGTCCGCATCCACGTCGCACCAACCGTTGTTGATGAGCCGCTTAAAATATGCGGCTTTGATTTTCAGCTCGCCAACATCCGCCACCGGCGCCATCGCTGCCTGCCGTCGAATAATCGTCTCGTTCTTCATGGCAGCGTCAAGCCGCGGACCGATCAGCTCCGCCTCGGCCTCTCCGGCGTGCATCAAACGTTTTCCAAGACACTGCAGCTCTGAAATGGCGCGGCGGTGCGCCGCGATCAGATCCAAGACTCCATCAGCCTCTCGTGGCTCGCCATCGCTGCTGCACACAAGTTGGATCGGCATCGACTGCTCCGAGTGGTTCGGCTCCTCCCGCATAACAAGACTGTCCCGGTCCCGCCGGGGAAAAAAGGGATGATGGCATCCCTATTTTTCTGTCGCGAAAGATGAAAACCTGCCTGCCAAGCGATCAGTGAGGACCTGCTGCCAGTGTTTCGTGCGCTCGTTGTCGAAGATCAGAATCTGATGCGGCTGGCGCTTATGGACCAGATTCGGGCGAGTCTCGGAAATTGTGTCGTCCTTGGGGCCGAGACGTTGGAAATCGCTGCGCGCGAGCTTCGGAGCGCTGAGTTCGATCTGGTCGTCATTGATCCGGGACTTCCCGGCTTCGACCCGACGCTGGACGCTGATCGCGTGGCCGTCGTCGGCACAATCATCGAAGCCTCGCCAAGCGCGATCCACATCGTCGTAACAGGCTCAGACAAAGATTCTGAGGCCGAAATTTTTCGGCAAATAGGCGCGGCCGGCTATCTCGGTAAGACCGGGCTGGAGCCCGGCGTGTTCAATGACGTGCTCGACGACATTTCCACCAACGGATTTGCAGTTCGGCTTTCGCGTGTGGCGATGACCATGCCCGACGTTCGCTATTCCGTCCTGACGCCAAGAGAACAGGAGATTATCGACATGATGACCCGTCGCGAGCCAGGCATGACGCGTACGCAGTTTTACCAAGTGATGGCAGGTCGCCTGGGCATCGATCCCAGCTCGGCGGAAAAATACTACAAACAGGCGCGGGCAAAATTAATGAAGAACGGCCACAGGCTACCGCAGGGCCTATAACCGAATGTCATTGATGACCGTCCATGGGATCAAGGTGCCCCTGCGCCCCGACGACGTCTCGCCTGTCATCTGGCAGGCCCTCGATAATGAAACCTATGAAGCCAAGGAAGCCAAGTGGATATCGAAGGCCGTGAAGCCCGGTGATCGGGTTCTGGAACTCGGCTCAGGCATAGGCATCATCACCTCGCTTATCGCTCAGATCCCGGACGTTCAGGTGTGGGCCTTCGAAGCAAATCCGGCGTCGGTCGCCCTTGCCAAGCGCGTCGTTGACGCCAACGATCTGGACAACGTGGTCCTACTGGAAGGGATTCTTGCAGCCGGTCCGCCACGCCCATTCACCTTCTATCTCCGCAAGGACCTCTGGATGTCCTCGATGGACAAAGATCAGGGGCCGTACGAGCGCGAAATGACGATTGTCTCGACTGACGCCGACGACTTTATCGTCCAGCACGGCGCCAACGTCCTTGTTATGGACATAGAAGGCGCCGAAAGGGAACTCTTGCAGCACGCCAAGCTCCCGGGCATCGAGCGCGTCTTCCTGGAATTGCATGATCACTTGTATGGACTGGACGGAATCCGCGATATCACCCAGGCATTGGCGCTAAAAGGCTATGCCTATGATCCCCGCGGCTCCCGCGGACCGTGCGTGCTTTTCGCCAAGGACGACGGCCCACGCGAATATGAAGAGGTTGAACCAGATGCGGCGTGATACTCTTGCTCCTTGTCTTGCCTTCGCAGTCGCCATGACTGTTGCCGGGCCAACGGCCGGCAACGGCGCCTTCGCGGATCCCGATACACTCACGCTCGAAGATGCATCGGGCAAGGCCATCCAAACCCTTACCGTCGAGCAGTTGAAGACCGAATTTCCGCAACAGACCTACGATACGCGCACGCCCTGGACGAAAGAGGACGAGAAGATCGTCTATCGGGGGCCCCTGCTGAAGGACATATGGGCGAAAACCGGGCTCGCCAAGGTCGCTAAAGTCAAGGTGGTCGCCTACGACGACTTCGTGTCTGAACTCCGCATGGACGAGATCCAGTCATATGCGCCTATCCTGGCGGTCGAGCGCCAATGTACAAAGGATGACCGAAGCCAAGGACAATGCAAAGGCGATCAGCAGTTCCGCCCCATCACCATGAACGAGAAAGGCCCGATCTTCATGGTCTGGCCCTTCGATCGCCTGCCCGCCTCCTATGTCCCAGCCCGTAATGCTATCTGGGTCTTCTTCCCGGTGGTGCTGCGCGCGGACCAATGAGATTCGGAACCAGCCGCTTTTTTGCTGCCTTGCCTTATCTCGGGCTGGCGCTCGCCCTCCTCCTCAGCACTTGGGCGTTCGTCCGATCGGACCGCTACAGGCAAGAGACGGACGAGATCCTCAACCAGACCTACGAGATTCAGTGGCGTGCGACCCAGGTGCGCGAGCGGCTTGTCAGGGTCCATGGCTATATCCGTCTTGCCGACGAAGCCGGCAAGCTCGATCCTGACATCAACCGGCAAATGGCTCTTGTGAGCGTCAACATCGCTCAGCTTCTGGCGCTGCCGTACCTGCAGCATTTCTTCCCGCAGAAAGACATCGAACTCCTGGAAAACGTGCGTCGGACAGTCGAGCAAAACGTCGCGCCGGTCGTCGAAGCTGGTTCCAATTATGCGGATGCCCTCGACCACATGACCAATCTCGAACAGGACATGTACGAGATCTCTAGCGCCACCGTTGATCACAGCACGACGCTCCAGGAAACTGCTCAAATCGATATAGCCGCATCCCGCAACTGGTTCATGTTCGCGATTGCGCTGGGACTGATCGCGATCTTCTATCTCATAACCCATCAGCGTCACGCTTACGTCAGCCGTCGCGATCGACACATGCGCTCATTCGCCTCGCTGTTCGCGCATATGACGCGCTCCCGCGTCACCGCTTTGCGACTGTTTCTGGAGGGCACTGGTTCGGAGCAACCTCCGAGAGAAGAGATGTTGAAGGCTGCCCGCAGTGCGGCGAATGAGCTCGAATCCATCAATGACGGTTTGCTCAAGATCGCCTTTTTGCAACGAGATTCGCATGTCCTGCCGCTCGCCAAGCTTTTGCTGGACCTCAAAGGTCGGGACGGCATCGTGCAGCTGTCAGTCGATTCCGAGGCGGGAACACAAGCCGTGCCGGCAACCCAGTTTCAACTGGTGCTGAGCGAGCTCGTGCAGAACGCGCTCACGGCGGTCGAAAACACCGACAGGCCGAGCGTTGTCGTAAAGGCATCGGTCGTGCACCGGCCTTTTTTTCGCCGCAACGTTCTGTTCCTGGAGGTCGCAGACAACGGTGTCGGCATGACGCCAGAAGTCCTGCGCAAAGCAAAGACGCCCTTCTTTTCGACCCGGGCCGGGAATCACGTCGGCCTGGGCCTCACCGGCTGTTCCCAGATGGTCGCCACACTCAATGGGAGGCTTTTCATCGATAGCAAACCCGGAGCGGGCACTGTCGTCAAGGTCCGCATTCCAATCGGTGCATAATGGTTGGCCTCATGGGGCATAGGCCTGGCTCTTCCCTTTCATGCGTGTCACTCGATGTCGAACAAGACCCTGGGCGAGTGGCAGTGCATTGGAGCAGTTTACGGTATTGGTCGCGCGCCGCATGTACGCCTTCCAGGCGTCCGAGCCGGACTCGCGGCCGCCGCCCGTCTCCTTTTCGCCGCCGAACGCGCCGCCTATTTCGGCTCCCGAGGTGCCGATATTGACATTGGCGATATCGCAGTCCGAGCCGTCGGCGGAGAGGAAGCGTTCGGCTTCCTGCATGTTGAGCGTGAAGATCGAGGACGAGAGGCCGGCGGTTACCGCATTGTGTTCCGCGATGACCCGGTCAAAATCGGAATACTTCATAATGTAAAGGATCGGCGCGAACCTTTCATCGACCACCGGTCCGGACTGCCTCGGCATCTCGACGACGCGGGCCTCACGTAATAGGCGCTGTCGCTGCCGGCATCGAAGACACGGTCGCCCCCGGTCACCGAACCGCTTCGGCCTTCGCCGAAGCGAGCGCCTTCTGCATGTTTTCGAACGCTTGCTTATCGATCAGAGGACCGACGAGGGCAGACGTTTCCAGGGGGTTGCCTACCGAGACGCTCTGGTAAGCCTTCGTCAGGCGCGGAACCAGCTTATCGTAGACACTCTCCTACACGAACAGGCGGCGCAGCGTTGCAGCGCTGTCCGGGCGTACCCATGGCCCCGAACGCTAGCGCGCTGAGCGCCATGTCGAGATCGGCAGACGGGCATACGATGCCAGCGTTGTTGCCGCCGAGCTCAAGGATAGAGCGTGCGAAGCGATGCGCCAGGCGGGGCCAAACCTCTCTGCCCATGCGGGTCGACCCGGTTGCGGAAACCAGCGCCACCGTCGGGTGATCAAAGAGGATCTCGCCTATGGAGCGGTCGCCGACAAGGAGAGGTTCGCCGGAGCTTCGCCGAAGCGCGCGATCGCGCGTTCGAGGATCGCCTGCGATGCGAGGGCAGTCAGCGACGTCTTCTCCGAAGGCTTTAATCAATCCGATTATAACGGGATGCTCCTCCGCACCGTCCGAACTCACGATCTCGCTGCCGGAAAGCCCCTTCGACAGATATTGGTAACTTAGGTCGGGCTGGGAATCCCAACCGACGGCTCTCCGCACGCAGCGCGGCGCGATCACCGAGGTGGCGATCACCGGAGATGAAACCCAAAAACCTAGCGGAGCGTTTCTCGGCCGATCTGGCTGGCCCCACACAAAATGCTGGCGCACGAAACGGGCAAGGCTCAGTTCCTGCGGGCTTCGCTCTGGGGATAGCAGGCCGCAAAGCCTCCGGGGCCGCGAACAGCACGTGACGGTGCCCCGATTCCGAAGCCGGCCCTCCATTTTGGCAGGCGAGCCGTGAACTGGCCGTATCGTACCGTCGGTCTTGTGATTGCGGGGTTGCCATTGTCCTCTTTCAGCGGCTGACCCTCCTGACCTCCGGGCCGATGATGATCATCCCGCTGGAGAATGGCTGTGGGAGCGTGACGGTCTGAGCCGCCTTACCGCTGGTTACCGCTTCCCAACGGCACTACCTGGGCTGCGGAATGAATGGCCAGCTGTGAGCTGTCGGGGCGGCTAGCTGCCCCATTGCCCCTTTCTGAGCGGTTCCACTGCCATCATTCTACCCGGCAATGCGCATTGCAAATACGACAGAGACCCACAATAATCCGCTTTAGGCGAAGGGCTTTTTCAGCGACTCTAAAAATGGGGAAACGGCAGTCCTTCCCGCCGAGAGTGGTGCTCTTTCGGACGAACTTAGGGACGCGACACAAACGGCACAGGCTGAACTTGCCTGTCGGTGGCCGAGCTTGTCGACCGCTCGATGGAAAGTGTCAAACGAGGAGGACAATCACCGACCTGCAGAGCGGCAAGGCGCTCGCGCAGCTCCCTGTCAGCCACGGTCAGCCGGTGGTTTAGACGAAGATAATCCCTCCATGTGGGCGTCCGGCATGTCTCGGTCCACAGCGTCGGCTTCAGAAGGTTTCGCTGTAGCGTCCAGTTGCGCGCACCGGCACGGCTCTGGACGCGCCGCCTTTGGTGCATGCAACGCAGGAAAGCCTCGATGTTGGCTTCGGGGATCGAATGCTCCACCTTGACCACGATCGGACCACTCCTCGGCCTGACAGTGAGTGCCAGTTCTGGTGGAGTGAACTCGGACGC
The DNA here is from genome assembly GCF_003998845.1 of Mesorhizobium sp. M4A.F.Ca.ET.022.05.2.1. Lineage (NCBI taxonomy): Bacteria > Pseudomonadati > Pseudomonadota > Alphaproteobacteria > Hyphomicrobiales > Phyllobacteriaceae > Mesorhizobium > Mesorhizobium sp. M4A.F.Ca.ET.022.05.2.1. The sequence continues at coordinate 40,593 of NZ_RZOJ01000011.1, forward strand.
GCCCTGATCCGATTCTTCCCAAAGTCGGATGGGCAATATCTTTCCCGCTGCTGCGACCAGCAGCAGTGCCACTGCAGCGCCTTCGAAAGCCCACGCGATTGAATAGTTCTGCGCGACAGCACCCCAGACCCAACTGCCAGCTGCCATGCCGCCGTAGGTCAAAGCGTAGTAGATCGATAGGGTACGACCAACGACCCACCTGGGGCTTGCCAACTGCACACACGTCGGTTCCGGTCCAGGTCACAACCCAGCCTGCGCCACCGATCGCGAGCGCAATCGCCGCGACAGCCACCGATGAGGTGAGGGCCAGCAAAAAGGCAGCACGTTGCGCAGCCTATGCACGAAAGCGCGATCAATAGTTCTTGCGAAGCGATGCGTCTCAAGTGGCCGTTGCTGTCACCCGCGACAAAGGGCCAGCGCCGAAGCCGGCCAACAGGACGCCGTAAACAATGGGGCCGCCCGCCAGCTGGTCGCGGACCAACCTTGAGGCTGGAGGTGTCGAGCACGTCTTCGTCCCGGGTCAGAATTTCGCCCGGCTGAAAATTCTTGAGCTTGTCCTCGACCCAGGCCTTCCAAGGCCCTTCGAGGCCAAGTAATGCTGGATCGCCGCCTGCAGCGCCTCTTCGGTTTTTTCGACAAAGACTTGGCCGTCCGGTCCATACCATGTCGGTATCTGGTGACCCCACCAGAGCTGGCGCGAGGTCCACCAGGGCTGTTCTCCAGCCAGTTAAAATAGGTGTTCTCCCGCTGCGCGGTACGAACCTGGTTCGTCCTTCGCGCACCGATTCCAGCCCGGGCTGTCCCAAGGTCTTGTTATCGACGAACCACTGTTCCGTCAGCCTGGCCTCCATCGGCACGCCGCCGCGGTCCCTATGCGGGACCATGTGCTTGTGCGGCTCGACTTTGTCGAGCAGGCCTGCCTCTTCGATGATGCGCACGACGATTTTGCGAGCCTCGAAACGATCCTTGCCCTCCAGTTCATCCCAGGCGCCATGCAGGGCGGCGGGACGATCGAGACCTTCGAGGAAATCCTATTGTCCTTGAAGGTGATCCGCGCCTCGGGTGTCAGGATGTTGACCAGACGCAGACCGCAACGCTTGCCAACTTCAAAGTCGTTGAAATCATGCGCAGGGGTCATCTTGACTGCGCCCGTTCCGGCAGTCGGGTCCGCCGAACATCGATTATGACAGCGCAGCACCGGCGAAGCTCACCGCCGGTCCGCCAGCGCCGGTCAAAATCGTCGAGTTGCCCAAGCCCTTGCCGCAGCCCGGGCAGTTGAAGCCGCTAGCGGGTGGCAAGACGACCCCTGAAGCAGCCAATCCAACTGTGCGTGTCAACCGGGCCAATTCCGCGGCCCGCATCAGCCGGTGCGCGCCGGCTTCATCAACGCCGTGCAAATCTATCCTATTCGAGCGGTGCGCTCTTCCATGATCACCTAGGGCGAACTGAGGCTGGCTCCTCGGTGCCGTCGGGACTTTTGAAACAAAATACCATTGAGCCATACTAGAATTCGTGTCTGTTATAGGTCAATAGGATTGGATTCGGGCAA
>NZ_RZOJ01000120.1:0-14933 GCF_003998845.1 Mesorhizobium sp. M4A.F.Ca.ET.022.05.2.1
AGCCAATTCTCAGTGGCCATGTAAGTGACCGACGCCTCGACATCGAAGCGCTTGAGCCCAGCGCCGGCATCATATTGCGGCAAACCCGATCTTGCCGATTGCAGTGCCGTCACACCAAAGTAGCTTTGCATGTAGTTTTCATCTGCGAATGTTGCCGAAGCACCGGCAGCGAAAATGAAGTTGTTGTAATTGTGCGAGACATTCGCGCCGAGCACGCCCTGGAGGCCGTCGCTGCCGCCAATCGTCTTATCGACGGAAGCAGAGAATTCAACCGGTCCCATCTCGTAGGAGATCTGACCTCCGACGAGGGCGCCGGCATCAATGTTCCCAAGTCCTTTCAGGTGAGTGGAGTCCTTTTCCTTGCGCCCGCCGCCAAGGTCATACCCGCCTTTCAGGGAGACCTTGAAGCCGTTTGCTTCCAACACGTCGACACTCAGCCCGCCGGGGGAGATGGTGAAGCGGCCAATGGTGGCCGAGACCATCGGGATGGGTACCACTTCGTATTCATCCGACCCTTCATATTTGGGCGCATACATGGCCCCGCCCGCGACCATAACGTTCCAGTCGGAAAGCTTCTGGCGAATTGGGCCGTACCGCCTCTCGTCCACATTGTCCGCCGAGGGCGAGGCTGGTCCCTTGTCGAAGGGCTCAGCAGCGTTTGCCTTGAACGGGAGCAAAGCGATTGCCGAGAGGCTCGTCGCGACGACGATATACCGCGAGCGGGCAGAGAAAAGCTTCGTCAATGGCATGCGGAACGGCTCCTAGTGGTGTTGGAGAAGTACAAATGCGAGTTGGGAAGCCCCACGCAGTCGTACCTCCAGCGGCTGCACTGTCTCGGAGGACGAGGTTGCGTTGGATTTTGTGATGTTAAGAAATGTTTCTACGCGCGATGGTGCGGCCGCGCCGGACAACCAACGGCGATCGACCTTTTGTCTGACAGCCCGAGCATTCCGGTTGCGCGATCAAGCAAGTTGGCCGAGCAAGGCCACCAGGCCTGCAGCAAGCGCGAAGAGCGACAGCAACAACGCGAAATTCACCGACCATTTGAGGGCCAAATACAATGATTTGTTCGCGGATTTCAGCGCCTTTGCGCGTGCCAGCAGGGGCGCCACGCCGGCAAATATCCTATTGGCCAGGCCACGGTGGTCTTCCGGGGTGTTGGGCACCACCGAAGCGCGGGTCAGGCCTCTGTAGAACAAATTAAACGCTGCCCCGAGTGGGTTTAAGGGCCTCTTCACGTCACACATCAGGATCAGGCGGTCGCAGTGGGAATCATTGCGCACAAAGTGCAAATAGGTCTCATCGAACATGAGAACCTCGCCATCACGCCAGCTTAGATTGCGACCATCGACATTGATGAAGCAGGCATCGGAGTTCGGCGTGGCGAGGCCTAGGTGATAGCGGAGCGATGCGGCGACCGGATCCGCATGCCTGGTCAGTTGGCCCCCCTTCGGCAGATAAGCAAACATCGCTCCCTGCACGCTGGGAACTCTCCGCAAGATCTCGACCGTCCTCGGGCAGAGGCGTCTGGCCGAATGGTGCTGATAGCCGTACCACTTGATGTAAAAGCGACTCCAGCCGTACTTGAAGAACGTGCGGAAGCCGATGTCGTAGGTTCCGGCAGTCCCCGGTCGTTTGGCGGCGTCAAAGTAGTCCTGGCGCAGCAGCTCCAAGCCTTCTTCGCGAATGGTCTGCCAGTTCTGGCGCAGCAGCTCCAGTTCAGGAAAGTCGGCGGGCTCAAGAATGGCCTTTGCTCCGCGCGGCCGCGTTGTCATATACAGCACGCAATTCAACGGCGAAAAAATTGGCCATCCCTTGCGAAAGTATTCGCTCAGGCTGTCGTAGCGAGCCTCGCCGCGGAAGCGATAAACGTAAGCCATACTCCCGGCCGCGAACGCGGCCATGACGGCAAGAATCAGCATGAGTTCGTCCTCGGGGGCGATGTTGGAGGGCGGGTTCGTGCTTTGACCCCGAGATGCTGCTGCGTCGGGTCGAGCGTGAAGCCGGCGGTTGGCCACCGGCATTAGCCCGAGGTTCGGATTGCCTTGGATGTTGTCTTGTTAAGACTTGTTGCGCCAAGGCATGCGCCGGGCGCTCTCCAACGATTTAGGCTCGGGTACAGGCTCACTTGGCATGCAACAAAACTTCACCAATTGCCTTGGTTTCAGCGCCGTTTTGACGGAGAGCAGATGGCGTCTCCCTATGCAAAAGATGCTCCAGTACGCGGCAGAAGTCTGCAGTGGATGCCGAACGCCATAGTCTCGGCCGGGCGATGAAGCCCTTTCGTCGGAACGCAGGATCGAGGAGTGGCTCACGGCAGCCGCGGACGAACAGCAGACGCAGAATTCGATTCCGATGGAAGGAACGCCAAGGCTCTTGGTTACGGCCGGCGATCGCCTGCGGTCTCACTCGCTGACTCCGGCGTGACGAAGTTATAGCCCACCCTGTAGAAAAAGCGTCCGACCACGGAATCCTGCGGCTTTGTCGGGGGCAACAAAAATAAACACAATTATTACTGACAGCCGGGAGGAGGGAGGGGTATTGCGTGTGCTAGAGACATCCAATGGCTGGACCTATGGACAATTTCGCATACACCGTTCCGTCGCAGGGTTCGCCGCGCATCCTTGTCGTGGAGGATGATCGCGATATTGCCGGAATGCTGATCGAGTTGATGAAGGATGCAGGCTACGCCGCCGAGTCCGTCGGTTCTGCGACAGAAATGGATCGCCTGCTCAAGAAAAAAGACTTCAACCTCATCGTGCTCGACGGGATGCTGCCGGGGGAGGATGGGTTCAGCATATGCAGGAGAATCCGGTCGGCCGACACCACGCCTATTCTTATGCTCACCGCGCTGACGAAGGAGGTCGACAGGGTGGTTGGGCTGGAGCTGGGGGCCGACGACTATGTTACGAAGCCCTTCAGCTCCAGGGAACTTCTGGCCCGGGTGAAGGCCCTTCTGCGGCGATCGTCCTATGCGAGCCAGTCCAAGCCAAGCCAGGAACCGCTGACCTTTGCCGGCTGGACGATAGACCCGGTTGCGCGTGAGCTCACGGATAGCGATGGTGTCCATGTGCCGCTCACGACGGCGGAGTTTGACGTCCTCCTGGTGTTATGCCAGAACCCGCGGCAGGTGATGAACCGACAGGAAATCCTCGCCTGCACGCACGCGGGGTCGGCAGGGCCGGTCGACCGCAGCATCGACGTGTATGTCAGTCGTATCCGCCAAAAAATTGAGCCGAACTATAAAGAGCCCACCTTCATCAAAACGGTGAGGCTGGGCGGTTATATTTTCACCCCGGAGGTTACCGTAGCCGCATGATCGGCTGGTTCAGACAGGCTCCAATCCGCCTGCAGTTCATCGTGCTTGCCGCGATCCCCATTCCGGTGGTGCTGCTGAGCGTCATTGCGCTCCTGCCGGAACCTTACATCTTCAAGAACGGCCCCGCTCAGACGCTGGTGACCGTCAGAAGTACACAAATCGAGTTGATCGTAGAACAAGTCAGAAACAGCGCCAGTGACGCCGACGCCGAGAAGCTGCTGCGGGCAACCGGTCCTGTCGGCCTCGACATGCGGCTTCTGCCCTGGGCCGATTTTAGCCTTGCCGGCAGCCAAAGAGAGCATTTGCAGTTCGTTGCCGACGAGGTGCGCGACGTGCTCCCCAAGGACTTCGAGGCCGTTGTGGTGCCACAGGATGAGGGGCACAATGCTTTGGCGGTGCGCATCGACGCCAAGCGCGGCCTTCTGGTCCGTTTCTCCGACGCCGACACTTATCCCGCTTTCTTAAGCGCGATTGTCGAGCTCATTGCCAAGGTCCTTATTTTGATCCTGCCGATGCTGCTGCTGGTGCTCTACATCGGCGGCCTGATCACGTCACCGCTTGTCCGCTTTGCTGAGGCGGCAAAAAGCTTGCGGCTTGACAGCCGAGAGGAGGAATTGTTCACGGTCGCCGGCGCCAAAGAGCTTCGCACGCTTGCGACGGCGCTGAATGACATGCGGCATCGCATTCGCAAAATGCTTGATGACCGCACCCGCATGCTGACTGCCGTGAGCCATGATCTCAGGACCCCGCTGACACGGCTGCGCATGCGCGTGGAGCGGTCGAAGGATATCCCCTCTAAGCAACTGATGCTGGATGACATCACTACCTTGACTGCGATGATCGAGGACAGCCTTCAGTATCTCAGCAGCACCGCTAGAGATGAGTCGTTGCGCAAGGTCGATATCGCGGCGTTACTTAAGACCATCGTCGCGGGATTTTGCGACCTGGGCCATACCGTTCTCTATGTGGGTCCTGAGCGATTCGGGTATTCCTGCAAGCAGAAGGGTCTGACGCGCGCGATAACCAATATCGTGGAAAATGCCGTCAGGTTCGGGACGATCGTCCACGTCCAATTGTCCAATTATCCGCTGGGCGAGCTGACAATTGCCGTGAAGGACAACGGTCCTGGTCTGGATCAGGGTCTGCACGAGAAGGCCCTGGAGCCATTTTTCAAGGCGGATGAGGCCCGCACCTCGACCAGCAACAGCGGTTTTGGACTTGGCTTATCGATCGCTGACGAGATTGTGAAAGGCCATGGCGGCTCGTTGACACTGGAGAACGTCTCGCCCAATGGCCTTCGGGTGAAGGTTCTGTTGCCGCAGGCCCAGATTGTGGCGAGCCCTGCCGCCAAGAGCGTGGACGCGCAGGCAAGCGCTTTGGCGGGTTGATCACCAACGCAGTTGCGCCGGCGGCGTGGCTCCGCCCGTAAATCTCCCAGCCTCGCTCACCCCAAGCGCTGGACTCTTTCCCTTGTTGAAGCGCGCGAGATCCCCGATCGCGAGTTAAGTGCGATATGTCTGAAGGCGGGGTGGAACCCCTACCTAACTTAGTGGCCCGCGCAACAACTCTTAACAACTCAAAACCCAAGACAATGGTGAATCAGCGCTAATGCCGCCCAACACGAACCGTGAGAGCGGTCGTGAATTGTGCTGAACGGCTGGAGGAACTTTGCGTTGCTCGGCCGACGGCCCGTCGCAGGCGATAGACGTGCATCGATTGACGATCATTGTGTTGCTGGGATTTTTGACCGGTTGTCTGGCGCCGGACCGGATCGACTATGGTGCAAGGGTCGCAAGCGTAGCCACCATCGATGGGTTCCGAGATATCCGCACCTATGCGGACCTGGCCAAGGCGGATCAGCGACCTTGGCTCCCGATTACGAAAAACAAGGAAATCAACTACCTCGTCTTTTCCAGCGGTGGTGGTGCAGGCGCCTTCAGCGTGGGTGCCCTGAAGGCCTGGTCCGATACTGGTACACGGCCTCAATTCGATATCGTCAGCGGCGTCAGTACGGGTGCCTTGATCGCCCCATATGCCTTCCTCGGTTCGGCTTACGATCAGCCTCTCGTTGATCTTTACACCAGCGGCGTCGCCGAAACACTGGTCGACGCCGATTTCCTCCCAAGGGGGCTGTTTGGAGCGAGCCTGCTGAAGCAGCAGCCGCTTCGCCGGATGGTGGAACAGTATCTCACCCCCGAGGTGCTGGCCAAGATCGCCGCCGAACATCGCAAGGGCCGGCGACTGCTTGTCCTGACGTCGAACCTCGATTCGCAAAGAGCAGTCATCTGGAGCATGGGCGCGATCGCCGACAGCGGCAGGCCAGACGCGCTCAAGCTGTTCCAGGATGTCATCATCGCCTCCGCGAGCATTCCGGGGGTTTATCCGGCTGTGCTCATCAAGGCGAAATCTGGCGATCAGTCGTTTGAGGAGATGCATTCCGACGGCGGCTCGGTCTCGCAGATACTGACGATCCCGGAAGGCTGGATGTCTGGGCTCGACAAGAATGAGTGGCGCAAGGGGCGCCGCTTCAACATGTATATTCTCATCAACAACGCGCTGATGCCCGAGTTCTCGACAACCACCAACAACACCTTTGTAGTGATGGCCAGGGCAAATGCCACGCTCGTCAAGTCGCAGACGCGCGGCGCTTTGCTGGCGACTTACCTATACGCCCAAAAGAACGGCATCCGCTTCCATGTCGGCGCGATCGACATGCAGGTCCCTTACAAGATGACGGACCCGTTCAATACCCACTACATGCGCGCCCTCTACAGCCTCGGCTACGCCAAGATGATCAGTGGCCACCTTTGGCAAGGCACGCCCCTGTTCGCCGAGAAACTCGCCGCTGCCATGCCAGGCGAACAAAACCACTAGCGCCCTGGCGACCGCCCTTCACCTCAGCAAGGAGAACGAATTGCTACATTCTCAATCAGGTAGAGCCGTGAACTGGCCACGCCCTCGGCGGATTGGCCAGGCGCTTATCACTGCACTTGCCGCATCGGCGATCGCCGGCTGTACGTCGGTGCCCCTGCAGCCCGGCAATTCCTTGGCATCTTATGACGGCATGGCGAAGATCGACGGACGGATAAGAAAGGCCGAATACAAGGCCGTCCCGCAAGACCTCAACCAGACCAAAACGGTCTACATCGAACCGACCATGGTCTCGGCCTATGCAGCACAGTCGGTCAAAAAGCCATCCGACAGCGCCCTGGTGGCCAACGCCATCAACCGTGCGCTTTGTGTTGGGGTCAGCGATCGTTTCCAGGTGGTCGACAGCATGCAGGATGCCGACATAATCGTTCACGCTACCGTGACGCGCATCGTACCGACCAACGCGATGATGGCCGGCGTGTCCACGGCAACGTCGCTCGGAGCCTCCTTCGTTTCACCCGTTCCTGTCCCGAGGCTGCCATTGGGACTGGGTGGTCTTGGCGTCGAAGCCGAAGCGACGACGAAGGAGGGGGAGCAAGCGGCCGCGATGGTGTGGTCCAAGGGTGCGAATTTCGTCACCACCAGCGCAAGAATGTCACAGGTCGGAGACGCCTATTCGCTGGCTTCGAGCTTCGGCAATGATTTCTCGAAAATGCTGGTCACCGGCAAGACGCCGTTCAAGGGTCTGCCAAAGCTCCCTTCTTTCCAGAAGTTGAAGTCTAATCTTGGGGGCAAACCCAAATACCAGGCCTGCGAAAGGTTCGGTCGGGATCCCGGGTTGATGGATTTTGCAGGATCGCAGGTTGGCTTGCCACCGTCCTGGACGGACAAGCCCCCACGAAACTTGAACAAGGGTAATTTGTAGGAGAGGTCGATCAACGCCTAGCCAGGGGCCCCATAATGGCAAGATCCGGCGGCAAGTCTCAATCGATGGCCAAGTCTATCGGCCGCCGGTCCTTTGCCGTCCGGGCACTCGCTTTGCGCCAAAGAGTCACAGATCGCCTTGTCGATGCGGTAATCAGCGGGATGGTCACGATCATCATGATCGCCCTTATCGTGTCACTTCCAGCGCAACTGGCCATCCGCTGGCTGCGCGGCAAATTGAAAACTCGATCCGGTGAGGCGGGCCCTCCCCAGTTCCCGTCACCGCTCCAGCTGAGGCCCGGCTTCTCGGAACTGCGTGGTCCGCTAACAGGCCCGCGGTAAGTCGGTCGACCTGTCCCTGCCCCCGGCCCACCTTGATCAGCACAAAAATACCCCCTTGTGTGAACCGGAACCGACCGTGGCGCAAACGCGCGCAAAGAGCGGGCTAGCCCTGGCGGAAATTGCGCAAGCAGCCAATGCGCCGCTGCCACCACGCGCCGATGCGAGCATGCGACTGCTGAGTGGGGCGAACCTGGACATGGCGCACTCATGGCACCTGGCCTATTTTGACGATGTCCGGTATGTGGATGCTCTGCGCACTATCAGGGCTGGCGCCTGCCTTGTCTCCGAACGTTTTGCTCATCTGGTACCCAAGGGCACCGCTCCCATAATCGTTCAGCATCCCCGCCTGGCAAATGCGAGAATATTAGCTCAATTGCATCCCCAAATACGACGATCCGGAATTTCTTGTCCGGGCGATCTATCACTTTTACGCTGGCTGGTTCGACGGCAATCCCGCTCATCTCAAGCCAGCGCGGGCGACTGATCTTGAACTACGGCTAGACGTTTGCCGGGAGCACAGTCGCGCGTAAGTCGTTCCGCTTCGCAAGGCAGGCTACACCTGCCCAGCGGAGGCTGCTTCTCCACTCGGCGGGACACCCAAGGGTGATCCGCAAATGTCTGCTACCAGTGCCCGAAACCATTGGTGGGCGGGGTAGGTGTGCAGTCGTTCGTGCCAGATCAGCTTGTAGAGCAGTTTCTCCGTCTCGAACGGCAGGTCTCGCACCACCAACCGGGGCTCATCAGTGACGGCGCGCCAGGGCCCGCTGAAAAAGCCAAGCGGCACGCAGGTGAGAAGGTCACTGCGCGAGACGATCCTCAGCGCGTCGGAAAAATGATTGACCACGGCAGCGATCGTCCTTGTGCCCCCCGTCAGGCTGAGCCAGCCATCCACCAATCCCAGCCCCAGGCCTGATGGGGTCACCAGGACATGCGCCGCAGCGGTGAACTGGTCCAGGGTCAGGCCCTGGGCCAGATCGTGCCCGCTGCGCATGACGCAGACATAGCGATCCGTCCGCAGACTTTGCACATGCACTTCTCTCGGCAGCGAGGCAAACATGCCTACCGCGCAGTCGAGCGTGCCGCGATCGATTGCGTCCAGCGAAGCCTCATGGGTATGGATGGCGAAAGAAACGCGGGCGCGTGGGGACGCTGCCTGTAACCTCAGTGCGATCGCGCTGACCGCTTCCATCGCCAGACTGTCTGTGATCGCGATCCGGAAACTGGTCGCGCCCGATGCGGGATCGAAGTCGTCGGGCGCGAAGGAGGCACGGATTGCCGTAAGCGAACGATGAAGTTCAGGCCACATCGCGACCATGCGTGAAGTAGGTTCGACCCCGGACGCGGTCTTGAGAAAGAGTTGGTCCTTGGTCAGCTTGCGGGCGCGCCGCAGGGCATTGCTGACCGCAGGTTGACTCATCGCCAGGCTCGAGGCCGCGCGCGTTACATTTCTTTCCAGCATGATGGCTTCAAGGACTGCGATCAGGTTCAGATCGAGGCGCACGTTATTCACCTGGGAAATGATGCTCGTGTCTAAATCTAAATTGGACGCGCCGAACCGGACAGGCAATCCTGTTTCGAACGAGCAGCCGAACACATGCGAGTGAATACGTGAACCTCGCAGCCGGTGGTAAAAGCTCCGTACAAAACAGAGGACACGCTATGAATGATCTCGCTTTCGCGGACGTATTGCCGAAGCTCACCGGCAAGATCAGCGCCGAGCGCATCCGATTGATGCGAACGCCGCGGCCGTCGAAGGACTTGATCGACGGCTTCAAGCGGATCGGCGACGCCACGAGCGTCATTTCGGATATTATGGATGAGCTTGGCATCACCGGTGTCGTCGGCGCATCGACGCTGAAGCCGACCTTGCCCTCGGCTTCGATTGTCGGTCCGGCGCTCACGGTGCGCAACATCCTGCAGCGCGAGCATGTCTACGAGACGGCGAGAAACCACGTCAATCGCATGGCGGAGTTCGAAGCTCACAACCTGGCGCTGCCGGGCGACGTGATCGTCATAGACGGCGTCGCCGGCGTTTCCAACATGGGCGGGATTTCGGCCCAGACGGGAAAGAGGCAGGGGGAAGCCGGAGCAATCGTCTTCGGAGGGATTCGCGACCTCGGGCATTCGCGCCGGGTCGGATATCCGCTTTGGGCCACGGAGGTCACGCCGGCGACGGGCAAATGGCGTATCGAAACCGTGGAGATCAATGGCGACATCCAGATCGCCGGCATAAGGGTAGGGGCGGGCGACATCGTGGTCGCCGACGAAACCGGTGTCTGCTTCATCCCGATCGCCCGAGCCGCCGAGGTTCTCGCGAAAGCGTTGAAGAAGTCGGCGTTCGAAGAGGCAAAGTGCGAGGCGATCGACGCCGGCGTCGCCGTAGCGGACCTGCCCAGCAATGCGTAACGCGACAAGAAATTCATCGCGAAAACTGCGCGTCGCCATCATCAACGATTACCAGGACGTGGTTCGCACGCTGGATTGCTTTTCCAAGCTGGAGGGCCATGACGTCAGCATCTGGACCGACATCGTCGCGGATGTCGACGTCCTGGCGGACCGGCTGTCCGATGCGGATGTGCTGGTACTGATGCGCGAGCGAACCCGGGTCGGTGAAGACCTGCTCAGCCGCCTGCCCAACCTGAAGCTCATCAGCCAGAACGGCCACATTCCCCACATCGATCTGGGCGCCTGCGACAGGCACGGCGTCATCGTTTCGTCCGCGGTCACAGCGCGCCCATCCTATTCCACGGTTGAACTTACCTGGGGGTTGATCATCGCAGCGATGCGCAACATCCCGTTTGAAACCGCATCGCTGCGCCAAGGCCACTGGCAGACGACCATCGGGCTTGGTCTGAGGGGCCGTGTTCTCGGGATCTACGGTTTCGGCAGATTGGGCTCGATGGTCGCGCAGATCGGCAGGGCCTTCGGCATGGAGGTGCTGGTTTGGGGCCGCCAAGGCTCGCTTGCCCGCGCCCAGTCCGAGGGCTTCAAAACCGCTTCCGACAGGGCCACGTTGTTCAGGCTGTCGGATGTTCTCAGTTTGCACCTGCGGCTGACTGCCGAGACCGCCGGTGCGATCGGTCCTGATGACCTGGCCCTGATGAAGCCGACCGCATTGCTGGTGAACACCAGCCGCGCCGAATTGATTCAACCCGGAGCGCTGGTGGCGGCGCTGAAGAGCGGCAGCCCCGGAAAGGCCGCCATCGACGTCTTCGAACGCGAGCCGCTTACCGATGCGGCCGATGCCCTGCTCGGGCTTCCCAATGCGCTGTGCACGCCGCACCTCGGCTACGTTGAACGGGACAATTACGAATTCGCCTACGGCAACGCGTTTGACCAGATCGTCGCGTTCGCCGAGGGGAACCCGATCAACGTCCATAGTGTCCATGACCTGAGACAGGATCACTGAAATGAACCTCGAACTCGACGACAAGGTCGTCCTGATAACCGGCGGCAGCAAGGGAATAGGGCTGGCTTGCGCGCGCGCCTTCGCGAGGGAAGGTGCCCGCGTGGTGATCGTATCGCGCAGCCAGCAGAACCTGGACGCCGCAAAGGCGAAGCTTGCTGCCGATGGCCTGTCGGCGGCGAGTTTCGCCGCCGACCTGTCGGACGGGCTTGCCGCGAAGCAAATGGTCGCCATCGTCGAGGACCAGGTGGGCCCGATTGCGTCACTGGTCAATTCGGCTGGAGGCGCCAGGCGAGTTCCTCCTGACGAGCTGACGCCAGACAAGTGGCGCATTGCGATGGACGCCAAATTCTTCACCTACATGAACGTCATGGACTATGTCCTGCCTCTGATGGTGCAAAGGCAGGCCGGCACAGTCGTCAACATCGTCGGCACGGGCGGCAAAGTCGCCTCACCCATGCATCTGCCCGGCGGAGCCGCCAACGCAGCACTGATGCTCGCCTCGGCGGGGCTCGCGGCTGCCTGGGGGCCGGCGGGCGTGAGGGTCAACGTGCTCAATCCCGCCGCTACCATGACCGAACGTCTGCAATTGTCGCTCGAAGTGGAATCCAGGATGACCGGCAAGACGCCGGATGAACTGCTGCGGCTCAATGAGCAACGGATACCGCTGCGGCGCTACGCACGGGCCGAAGAAGTGGCCGACGCCGCGCTTTTTCTCGCCAGCGCAAGATCCTCATACGTGACCGGCGCTTCGCTGACCATGGACGGAGGCCTCACACCATTGGTCGTTTAGCGGCCGTCGCGAGGAAACTACGGGAGGAAGAAATGTTCACTTGGTACAAAGAGTTGACGGAGCGCGAGCGGAACACCTTCTGGGGCTGTTTCGCCGGCTGGGCCGTCGATGCGATGGATGCACAGCTCTTCAGCTTTGTGCTGCCAATTCTCATCGCGGCCTGGGGAATGTCGACGGCACAGGCTGGCTATCTGGCAACGGCAACGCTGCTCTCCGCGGCAATTGGAGGATGGGCCTGCGGCTACCTCGCTGACCGCTTTGGCCGGGCCCGCATCATGCAGCTCACGATCCTGTGGTTCTGCGGTTTCACCTTCCTTGCTGGTTTCGCACAGGATTTTCAGCAGTTGATGTTCCTGCGTATCCTGCAGGGGCTGGGCTTCGGCGGCGAGTGGGCCGCCGGTGCGGTTCTCATGGGCGAGATCATCCGCGCCGAGCATCGCGGCAAGGCCGTCGGAACTGTCCAGAGCGGCTTCGGCGTCGGATGGAGCGCGGCCGCCATATTGGCAGGATTGGTCCTGGCGTATTTTCCCCAGGACTATGGATGGCGTGTTCTGTTGATGATCGGCGTCCTTCCTGGCCTTCTGGTTCTCTATCTGCGCCGCAAGCTCGAGGAGCCGGAGATCTTCGTCAGAACGCGCGAGCTCGTCGAGAAGACCGGGAATCGTCCGGGATTGGGCGCGATCTTCCAGCCGGAAACATTGCCGACAACGGTGCTCTCGTCGTTGCTTGCATTCGGCGTGATTGGTGTCGGCGGCGCGATCGTCAACTGGCTGCCGACCTTCATGAAGACGGTGCGCGAGCTGTCGCCGGGCGCTTCGGGATATTATGTCTTCGTGGTGACCGGCGGTTCGTTCTTCGGATTTCTGGCGAGCGCATATCTGGCCGATCGTCTGGGCCGGCGGCGGACGTTCCAGCTGTTTCTGCTGTGCTCCTGGTCGATCACCATCGCCTATATGTTCCTGCCGCTCTCGGGTTGGCCGCTGATTGTCCTCGGCGCGCCGTTCGGCTTTTTCACGATCGGAAACTATGCTGCGCTGGGGCCATTCTTCACCGAGCTTTTCCCCTCCGCCATTCGCGCGAGCGGTCAGAGCTTCGCCTATAATTTCGGTAAGGCGGCCGGCGCGGCGGCTGTGTCGATGATCGGGATACTGGCGCAGCATATAGGCCTGGCGGAGGCCATCGGCCTGGTCGCACTGCTGGGCTACAGCATCGCGTTTGCCGCAACCCTCATGCTGCCTGAGACGCGCGGAGTTCAACTGACCTCCAGCTATGAGCCTTCCGCGCTGCGTTCCGATATCGGTGCCGCTTCGCCGCAGGGCCAGACCCCGGCCTTGCGCGCGAGACGATAGCCGTGCGGATGCACACGCGGGCGCCGGGATCGCAAGATACCAATCGTTTCATCGAACACACCTCGCGAGGTCAGCAAAGCGATGCGCAAGAGCATATCGGTAAAGGGACTGAGCCACCGGCATCCAGTTCCCAATGCCTGCCGGATCGGCAGCATGGTGTTTTCGGGAGCGGTTCATGGCGTGAACCCGATCACGCACGATTTGCCGCCCGAAATGGCGGATCAGTCGGCCAACCTATTTGCCAACATGCGTGCCATCATCGAGGCCGCCGGCGGCAGCGTGGAGAACATCGTCAAGGTGGACATCTATCTCCGCGACAGCGGCGACAGGAATGCCGTGAACGAAGAATGGCTGCGAATGTTTCCCAATCCCGAGTCACGGCCGGCACGACATGTTCAACCGCTGCCGCCAGACAGTCCGTTCCTGGTGCAATCAGAATTCATCGCAGTTATCAAGGAAACTTCTTGATCTCGGCACAAGAGCCTGGGGGCTAAATGCCGTGCCGGCGGACCGGGTCTCGCACCGGCTTGTCGCTGACGTTTGGCCGCGTCGCGGTGAGGCCAGCTTCAATAGTCTTGAGAAGCGCAACCGCAGCGTCAAGACCGGTGGTATCGCCCTCGGCGGCGGCGGATACGGCGGAGCCCCATTCCTTGCGCACCAAGGCATAGTTTTCCGCTCCGCGCCGCGTGCGGTGGACACTCACGCCGCGGCGGTCTTGCGGATCGACATGCCGCTCGATCAGCCCCTTTGTTTCCAGATCACGCAGCACCGGCGACACATTGGTGCGCTGCAGGCCGGTCGCGGCCGCGATCTGGCTGGGCGTGGCCGAGGCGTGCTGGACGAGGTGGCGCATCACCATGCCCTCCGACTGCGACAGCTGCACCGCCCGCTCGTCGCGGTAGCCCCGGAACTGAATCTCGCGCGCTACGATCAGGATGAGGTCGGCCAGATCGGCCCAGCGAACCGCCAAGGGGCGAGCTTTGCGGGCGGTAGAATCGTCTTCGGTCATGAAGTGGAGTTTACACGCCGTGCGCGAATATGTATATGTCCATAATGATTATATATAAATAACTATCGTCATATAAATATACGGAGACTCCCGTGACCCATCCGACATCTGCCGGTCTTGTCCGGCATTCCGCCCGGTCGATGGCACGCGCCGGCGGGCTGCATGACCTTGGCGTGCATGTGCTCCTCGCCGGCGCCTTCCTGCCGATCGCCGATTTCTTCATCGTCAATGTGGCGCTGCCGACGATCCAGGCCTCGCTCAAGGCGACGCCGGCGGCGCTTGAGCTGGTGGTGTCGGTGTATGGCGTGGCCTATGCGGCGATGCTGGTGCTGGGCGGCCGGCTCGGCGACCGTTTCGGCCGCCACAGAGTGTTTCTCGCAGGGCTTGCCGGCTTTATCCTGGCGTCGCTCGCCTGCGGCTTGGCGCCGACCATCAATGCGCTGATCGCGGCCCGGCTGCTCCAGGGCGCGACGGCGGCGATGCTGGTGCCGCAGGTGCTGGCGACCTTCCAGGCGACCTTGCCGGGAGAGCGCAAGACAAGGGCGATCGCGCTTTACGGCGCGACCTCGGGCATTGCCGCGATTGTCGGCCAGCTCGCCGGCGGGCTGCTGGTCAGCGCCGACCTGTTCGGCACCTCCTGGCGGCCGATCTTTCTCGTCAACATCCCGCTCGGCATCATCGTCTTCTTCGCTTCCCGGCTGGTCGTGCCGGCCAACCGCTCGCCGCATCCGGCCGGCATCGACCTGCCCGGCACCGTGCTGTTCGCGGCGACGTTGACGGCCCTGCTGGTGCCGCTGACCGAAGGCCATTCGCTCGGCTGGCCGGCTTGGACCAAGGCGATGCTGGCCGCCGCCGTGATGCTCGCAATGCTCACCGCCATGATCGAGAAGGCCACGGAAGCGCGGGGCGTGGTGCCGCTT
>NZ_RZOJ01000121.1:0-14883 GCF_003998845.1 Mesorhizobium sp. M4A.F.Ca.ET.022.05.2.1
TGCTTGCAGACGGCTCAGTTTCTTCATTGTCGGCGATGGTCGGCAGCCTGCTGCCCAATCCGGTCGTCGTCGTCGATTTTACTGCGAACCAGATTATCGCCGGCCGCTCGCCAAGCGAGGTGCAGTTCGATGATGCCGCTTGGCAATCAGCAGCGGCCGGTCCGCTGAGCCGACAACTGGGAAAGGCAGCACGCGATACAATTGAGCGGGGCGGCAACAGCGGGGCGACGCTTTTTCTCGATGACGGAAGCTCCCGGCTCAATCTGGCCGCCCGCATCGAGCCCTTGACGGTCGACCGCCAACTTGTCGGGGCATTGATCATCTTTTCCACGTCGCGTGCCTTCAGCGATCTGGACCAGTTGCTGCTTGACAGCGCCAAGTTCGCGCTCAGCGTCCAAATGATGCGCAGTTTCATCCGATTCCGTTTCGAAACCCGCACACAGACCGAGCTTTTCTTCGAGGTGGTGGAGCGGCGTTGGCGCGACGCGGCAGATGTCCAGCAGCGAGCCCAGCGGCTCGGCATCAATTTCATGACGACTCAGCAAATCGTCGTCGTCGACTTTCCCGAGAGCGCGAAGAATCTTGGCGGAACGTCCGTCGATCTGCATCACAGTCTCGCTCGTATCATGCAGCAAGCTTCCGTTCCCGCGTGCGTCGTGGCCATCGATGGCGGGCTGGTGTGCCTCATTCCCTATGACGAGGCCTGGAAACAGGAGCGGACATCGAAACTGATGCGGCGCATCGCAGCGGATCTTGGCCAATATTTTGACGAAGAACCGATCGTCATCGCCAGCAACGCCTGTGCCACCCTGACGGATTATCCGTTGGCTTGGGATCGCTGCAGCCGCATGATTGCCATCGCCCGTTCGTTCGGTCGCACCGGTGCGCTGTCCGGGCAGGATTTCGGGCCGTTGCCGATGCTCGTAGCGGCCGCGGGCGTCGACGACGTACGCGCTTTCGTTCAGGAAAGCGTCGGCGCCATCGCCGCCCATGACCGCCAGCATGGCACGCCCTATCTGAAAACGCTGTCGACTTATCTGAGGGAGGGCTGCCGCAGCGGCGCCTGCGCCGATGCGATGGGCCTGCACGTAACCACGCTGCGCTATCGCCTGTCGCGAATCGAGGAAATGTTCGGCATCGATGTCGAGACGCCAGAGCGGCGCTTTGCCATCGAATTGGCCATTCACCTGCATGGTGTCACGGAAGGTCGTGGCTGACGATCAATCGACCTGACCCTCGAGACGGCGGATCGGCACCCTTCGTCTCTTACCGCAAACAGTAGCAATATTTTCCGTGCTCTTCCGGCTGAACGAAGGAAGAAGGTCGCTCTACTTGCGATTAGCCTTCCCGCTATCAACCAACAGGAGGCGCTGATCCTATGTTGACCACGGGAACCGCAAAGATTCCGACGGCCATCGACCCAATCGCGTTGCGTCGGGCTTTCGGAACCTTTGTCACCGGCGTCACCATCATCACTACGCGGGACACGGACGGCAATCCGCGCGGCATGACGGCCAATTCCTTCACCTCGGTTTCGCTCGATCCGCCGCTGCTGCTCGTCTGCGTCGCAAAATCGGCGTCAAGCTTTGCTGCCTTTACGACGGCGGATTCCTTTGCCGTTAACCTGCTACATGAGGGACAGGTCGACATCTCGGCGATCTTCGCCTCGAAATCCCCCGATAAATTCCAGTCCGTCAATCACGACCGCGTTCATACCGGCGCGCCAATCCTGACGGACAGCCTTACCTGGTTCGACTGCACGATCTACAACAGGGTCGATGCAGGCGATCATGTCATCCTGATCGGCCAGGTGCAGGCTTTCGGTACGAGCCCTTCAGCGCCCCTCGGCTTTTGCCGCGGCCGATACGCCAGCGTCAAGGATCCGCTGCCGTCCGGCTGGCTGGCCTCGCACAACATGATCATCGGCTATCTGATCGAAGCCAGCGGCGAGATTCTGCTGCGAGCGGATGGAAGCGGTGGCTGGGCTCTGCCAACGGCCAAACGCCGTAAGGCCGGCAGCGAACTGCCGCTCAACGACGGAAAATCCCTCAAGCTGCTGTCAGACAACACCTTTCTTTACTCGATCTTCGATGTTGCTGACTGCGACCCCGGTTATCTAATCTATCGCGCCCGACTTGCCGATGGCGGACAAGGGCGCGACCTGCCGGAAGACCTGCGGTTCTTTGCCATTGACAAGCTGCCCTATGACCTCATCCCGACCCGGGAATTGCGGGCGATGCTCCGCCGCTATGTCCGTGAGCGCAAGCAGGAACGCTTTGGCATCTACATGGATTCCGGCGACGGCGGGCGACTGGCAATGATCGAGGGCGAGGCCCGCTCGTGGCATCAGGCCATTCAAGACTAACCCGAAATCAGGAAGCGACGATGAAGACGACGGTGAAATCGCTCGAGGGAATGCGCCTCAACCTCTTTATCGACGGCCGGTTTGTCGAACCGACATCCGGTCGCTACCTGGACAGTTTCGACCCGACCACCGCGGAGGCCTGGTATCAGTTTGCGGAAGCCGACGCCAACGATGTGCGACTGGCGGTTGAGGCGGCGCAAAAGGCATTCGTCAATCCTGCCTGGCGACGTATGACGCAGACCGATCGCGGAAAGCTAGTGCGCAAGCTGGCCGATCTGGTTCTCGCCAATGCTGACGACCTCGCGCTGATCGAAACACGCGACAATGGGAAGCTCATCAAGGAAATGCGGGCGCAGATGCGCTCGATCCCGGACTCTTACACTTACTTTGCCGGCATGGCTGACAAACTGCAGGGCGATACGATCCCGGTCAACAAGCTGGACCAGCTCAACTTCAACATGCGCGAACCGATCGGCGTCGTCGGCATGATCACACCCTGGAACTCGCCGCTGATGATGTTGACAGGAACGCTCGCTCCCTGTTTGGCGATTGGCAACACCATCGTCATCAAGCCTTCCGAGCACGCGACCGCCTCGACGGTGGCCTTGGCCGAGCTAATCATGGAAGCGGGGTTTCCGGCCGGCGTTGTCAACGTCGTCTCGGGAACGGGTGCGGTAACCGGCGACGCGTTGACGCGGCAAAAGGGCATCGCAAAATACGTCTTCACCGGCAGCACCGATACCGGCCGTAAAATTGCTGCTAACGCGGCGGCCAACCTTGCGCAGTGCCAGATGGAACTCGGCGGCAAATCTCCCCACGTGATCTTTTCCGACGTTGATATCGAAAAGGCCGTTAATGGGGTCGTTTCGGGCGTCTTCGCAGCTGCGGGCCAGACCTGCGTCGCCGGCTCTCGCTGCTTCGTGGAGGCCAGCGTCTACGACCGCTTCATCGAAGCGTTGGTGGAACGCACCAACCGCATCACCGTCGGCCACCCATTGGAGGACAAGACGGATATCGGCCCGCTGGCGCTGTCGGCGCAGCTGACGAAAGTCGAGTCTTACGTTGCTTCGGGCGTCAAGGAAGGGGCACGGATCGCGTCAGGCGGCAAGCGTCCTCAGGCGGAAGAACTCGCCCGCGGCTGGTATTTCGAGCCGACCGTCATGATCGACGCCAAGAACGATATGTCCTTCATGCGCGATGAGCTTTTCGGACCGGTCGTTGGTGTCATGTCCTTTTCCTCGGAAGAAGACATGATCGAACTCGCCAACGACACACGCTACGGCCTCGCGTCCGGGATCTGGACCCAGAATATCGACCGGGCGATGCGCTTCGCCAACCGGATCGATGCGGGCACCGTTTGGATCAACACCTACCGGTCAGCAGCCTACATGTCCGCAAATGGCGGCTTCAAGGAAAGTGGTTACGGCAGGCGTGGCGGTTTCGACGTCATGCGCGAGTTCTCCAGGGCAAAAAATGTCGTCATCGACTATTCCGGCGCCATGCAGGATCCCTTTGTCATTCGACTGCGCTGACCGTCAGAAACGCTGGGACAAACCATCCAAGGGAGATTGAAATGAAATTTGCCGTCTCATTGGGCATGGAGCGTTTCTCGCCAGAAACCTCGATGACGGCCGTAATGGACAATCTGCTGCAACTTGCCAAAATCGCGGACGCCGGCGGGTTTGAGACGATCTGGACGCCGGAACACCACACAATCGAGTGCACGATATCACCCAATCCGTTTCAGATCCTCACGTGGCTATCCCAGCATACGAGCCGTATCCGCTTGGGAACGGCAACGCTTGCCGCCGCCTATTGGAATCCAATCCGTCTCGCTGGCGAAGCCGCACTGTGCGATCACCTTACGAACGGGCGCCTGGAATTCGGCATCGCCCGCGGCGCCTATCAGTACGAGTTCGACCGAATGGCGCCGGGCGTCCAGCAGCAGGAGGGCGTGGGCTACATGAAGGAACTGGTACCAGCCGTCCAGAAGCTTTGGGCCGGTGATTATGCGCATGAGGGCCAGTACTGGAATTTTCCGCGAGCGACCTCGGTGCCGAAGCCGCTGCAGAAGGGAGGTCCTCGCATCTGGGTCGCCGCCCGCGATCCCGGCACCTTCGACTGGGCGCTCGGCATCGGCGCCAACATCCTCTCCACGCCGCTCTCGCTTCCGGCGGCGGAAATCGGCGTGCTCGCCAGCAAGTTCAACAAGGCGGTCGCCGATCATCCCGAGGTGAAACGCCCAAAATTCATGATGCAGCGGCGCACTTGTGTCTACGACAGGGCCGACGACTGGCATCTCGCCGTCGAGCACAGCATGAACTATGGTCGCTATTTCGAAAACCTGATGCAGAACATTGGCACCGTGAAGAACGGTTTCCCGGAGGCCGTGCCCTTCGAAAGCGTTAAGGGCCGCGACAACTACAACCCGGAAAATATCCGCAAGAACCTGATGTTCGGAACGCCCGACGAAGTGATCGAGAAGCTGCTCGACTACGAAGCAGCTGGCGTCGATCAATATTGTCTCGGCCTCAGCTTCAACCTGCCCTTCGAACTGCAGAAGAAGACACTTCGCCTGTTCACGGACGAGGTCATGCCCTTCTTTGCGCAGCGCGAGCGCGAAACCCAGCAACTGGCCGCGGCAGGGTATTAGGATGACTGATACGCAGCGTCATACGGTCGGAGATGTGGTCCTGAACTATAGGGTTGACGGCAATGGGGCAGTGCCGCTGGTGCTCATCCACGGTGTCGGTTCCTACCTTGAAGCCTGGAGCGGGGTCGTCGAGCGGCTGAAGCATCGGTTCACCATCCTGACGTTCGACCTACGGGGTCACGGAAACTCGTCGCGCGTCAAAGGCCGCTACGAGATCGACGATTTCGTTGCCGAAACACTTGCGTTGGCGGACAGTGTCGGCTTCGACCGTTTCCATCTGGCCGGTTTTTCGCTTGGCGGGTTGATCGCACAGCGGTTGGCACTGACGCATCTTCCGCGCATTCAGCGCCTGATTCTCCTCTCGACGGTCGCGGGACGCACGCCCGAGGAGCGGGAGCGCGCTCTCGCCCGCCTCGCCGCTCTTCGCAGCGGCGAACCGGGATCGCACTATGACGCATCCCTGTCGCGTTGGCTGACTGAGGATTTCCAGAAGAAGAATCCCGACCTGATCGCAACGCTTAGGCAGCGAAATTCTCAGAACGATCCGGACTGTTACGCTTCTGCCTACCGGGTTCTCGCCGAGACCGACTTCGGCGGTTTTCTCGACCAGATTCGCTGCCCGACGTTGATTGCAACCGGCGAGGAGGATGCAGGCTCCAATCCGCGCATGGCAAGATATATGCATGAGCGCATCCCACGCTCCGAGCTCCGCGTCCTTCCGGGGCTGCGGCATTCGATCCTGACGGAAGCACCCGATCTCGTCGCATCGATGATGGCGGATTTTTTGACCGTGCCGGAGACCGTGAAATGATCGTTGAAGAGCGTATCTATCGCATAAGATCGGGCAAAACCTCCGAATATCTGAAGCTTGTGCGAGAGGAGGGGCTGGCAATCCAGGAACCGATTCTCGGCGGACTGATCGGCTATTTCGTCACCGAGGTCGGGCAGCTGAACCAGGTGGTCCATCTTTGGCGATATGCCGATTTCGCCGATCGCGTTGCGCGCCGCCGCACGTTGTCGGAAGATGCGCGCTGGCGGGCCTTCATTCCGAAACTGACGGCGCTGATCGAAAGCGCGGAAAACCGTATCCTTCTTCCGACCGATTTTTCACCACTCCAATAGAAGAAGGGAAACGCAAGGCAAACCCTGAAGCCAACCGGCGCACGGTGGAGTTGCACTGCAGTAAATGCACCTCGGTTTGGAGGAAGTGTAGCAGCAAAAATCCTCCGTGTTCGCGGAAGACGATCTAGCTGACATGCCCCTTAATTGATCCTCGTCAAGAAATTGCGGATCGGGAACATGCGTATCGTTGAAACATGGGAGCCATTGGTGACAGAGCGATTGAGAGTAGAGAATCTGTATAAGATTTTCGCCCCTTCACCCACCAGAGCCATGACGCTGCTCGCCACCGGCGCGGATAAGGCGCGTGTCCTTGCGGAGACCGACGCCGTCGTGGGTCTGAATAACGTCTCGCTTTCCGTTCCCCCAGGCGCGATCTACATGGTCATGGGCCTTTCGGGGTCCGGCAAATCGACGCTGGCGCGTTGCATCAACAGGCTGAACGAACCAACGGCAGGCAAGATCCTGCTCGACGATATCGACATCGTGCCGCTACGCGACGACGCGCTTCGCGAATTGCGGCGCACGCGCATCTCCATGGTCTTCCAGCATTTTGCCTTGTTGCCAAACAAATCGGTGATCGAAAATGCCGAATTCGGCCTGAAGTTGCGTGGCGTTTCCGCCGCGCAGCGACGCAGGCGCGCTGAAGAGGTGCTGGCGATCGTCGGTCTCGCCAAATGGGCCTATCATCGCCCGCATGAACTCTCCGGCGGCATGCGCCAGCGTGTCGGCTTGGCGCGGGCCCTGGCGACCGATGCCGACGTCCTCATAATGGACGAAGCCTTCAGCGCCCTTGACCCGCTGATCAGGACCGAGATGCAGGATGAGTTGCTGCGGCTGCAGCACACGCTGAAGAAGACCATCCTCTTCATCACTCATGACTTCCAGGAGGCGCTGAAACTCGGAACGCGCATCGCCATTATGTCCGAAGGCGAATTGGTGCGCGAGGGAACACCGCAATCGATCGTGCTCGAACCAGGCAGCGATTATGTCGCCGCCTTCACGCGCGAAGTCGACCGGTCGCGATTGTTTGATGCACGGTCGGTCATGCGCACCGGTTCGATGGTGTCGAGCGATGGTTCGGCACGGATCGTCGGCGACGCCGAGCATCCCGAGGCCATGAGTTTTGCCATCGACGCGTCGAACCGCATCGTCGGCTGTCTCGATGCTGCAGCCCTGCAACAGGTAAAGGCTGGCAAGCCGGTCGATGCCCTTTTGACGCGTGATTTCGTCGCGGTGAGCGGCACCACCAAGCTCGTGGATGTCGCTGGCTTGTATCAGAGCGGCAAGGCAATGGCCGTCATTGACGAGGACGGCTGCTTCCTCGGCATGCTTGAACCCGAACATATCCTTGGACGGATCGCCTCGGCGGCGAGATCGCCAGCGCCTGCTTCGATGGGAGGCCACAATGCTTGATGCCGACGATCTAGCCATCTTTCCGGTGGACCAGTGGATTGCGGACGCCGTCCAATGGGTCGCGCTCCACCTCCGTCCACTGTTTATTGCAATCAAGTGGCCGGTCGAAAACCTGTTGTCGTTCAACGATTACATACTGCACGAAATTCCGTTTCCGATCTTCGTCGTTCTGGTGTTCTTGACCGCCTATCGGCTTGCCAGCATCGGCATCGCGGTGTTCAGCGCCATCTCACTTGTCGTGATCGCAGCCATCGGGGTCTGGACCGAGGCCATGACAACGCTTTCGCTGATTACCACGGCCATCGTGTTTTGCACCGCCATCGGCGTGCCGACCGGCATCTGGTGTGCTCGTAACGACAAGGTCTGGAGCGTGGTGCGGCCGGTGCTCGACATTATGCAGACCACACCGACGTTCGTTTACCTCGTACCGGTCGTCATGCTGTTCGGCGTCGGCACAGTGCCGGGCGAAGTGGCGGTCGTAACAGCAGCTGCACCGCCGCTCATCCGCTTCACCAATCTGGGTATTCGTATGGTAGAGCAGGAAATGGTCGAAGCAGGTCTCGCCTTCGGCGCCGATAAGCGCCAGCTTCTGTGGGAAATACAGCTGCCGTTGGCTATCCCCACCATTCTCGGAGGACTGAACCAGACCGTGCTGACTGCGATGGTGATGTCCGTAGTCGTCGCCATGATCGGCGCGGAAGGCCTTGGCCTCGTGGTTCTCCAAGGTCTCGGGCGTCTCGATGTCGGTCGCGCCGCCGTCGGTGGCATCGCCATCGTCCTGCTCGCCATGATGCTTGACCGGATCACCCAGCAGCTTGCCCAGCCGACCGACCGCAAGCGCAGGTCGGTGCTGAGCTACCTTTTCAATCTTTTCAAGGGTGAGCGATCGCACGAGGCCGTCGCAACATCCGCAGCGAACCGCACGCATTGAGCGGAACCGCTCCGGCGGTAACCACCACCGGAATGACGACAGACACCGGCGGCTCGTTCCGCCGGACAGGAATTCATTGCCTTCCCTTGCAGCGCCCGCGTTACAGCCGAACCTCGAACTCAGTGAAGTCCAAAGAAAAATCCAGAAGGAGAACATCGATGAAGCACAGCCTGAAAACCTTTTCCCTTTTTGTCACCGGCATGGTGCTGGCGGCCTCTCTAGGCCAAACTGCTTTCGCCGAAGACCTGCCTGGGAGTGGCAAGACGGTGCGGTACGCCCAGTCCGACAGCCTAGGCGCCAATTATGTCGTTGCCCAGATCGGCATGGCGGCGATGAAGGAACTCGGTTACGACGTCAAGCTTAGCACGCTCAACACCACCTTGTTCTTCCAGGCGGCGGCCCAGGGCGATCTCGATATCGCGACCGATATAAACTTCCCGCAGCGCGAGCCGGGCTACAAGAAGGTCGAGGCGCAGGCCGAGATCGTCGGCGGTGGCCTAATTCAAGGCGGCGGCATCAATGGCTATCTGATCGACAAGAAAACCGCCGACGCAAACAACATCACCACGCTCGATCAGATGAAGGATGCGAAGATCGCAGCTCTTTTCGGCACGACCGGCAAAGCCGACCTCATCAATTGCGACCCGGGCTGGAGTTGCGGCGACGTCGTCGACTTCCAGCTTGAGAAATTCGGACTCAAGGGCAGCGTCAATTCGGTCCGCGGCAAATACGAGGCGCTGATGGTCGAGGCCGTCGCCCGTGTCAAGCGCGGCGAGCCGGTATTCTTCTATGCCTGGAGCCCTTCGTGGATGAACAAGGCTCTGGTGCCCGGCAAGGATGTCGTCTGGTTGCCGACGCCCTTCGATGCCTTGCCGGAAAAGGTCCCCAACAAGGGCTCTGCCCTGGTGTCAGGCGTCAGCGGTTGCGCTGGCGGCGCTGATCCATGCCGCATGGCCATGGCGGCATGGAACTGGAACGCCGTCGCCAGCCGGAAGTTCATTGCAGCCAATCCGGCAGTCAAGAAGCTCGTGGAGCAGATGTCGTTCCCGCTGGCCGACTGGTCGACCTGGGAACAAACGATCAGCGAAAAGGGCGGCAGCGACAGCAACATCAAAAAGCTGGCGCATGAATGGATCGAAACCCATCAGGAACAGTTCAATGCCTGGGTTGACCGCGCCAAAGTTGCAAGCTGAGCATGACGGCGCTCGATACGAAGTAGCCGCGCCAGGCCAGCACGACGCCGGGGTTTGACGATGCAAAGAATGCTCCGGCGGCGCAAGCCGCCGGAGCACCCGATTTTGCCATACCGCAAAATGCGGTGCTTTAGGAATTGGATCATGCTCGAGCAGTCGCTTGCGCGGATCCCGGTTCGCGTTTTTACGGTATGAGCAGGAGCTTGCCCGTAGTCATTCGGCTTTCCATGTCGGCATGGGCATTCGCCGCTTCCGCCAGCGGATATTCGCCACCGATCCGGATCTTGAGCTTGCCGTCGATGATCCAATCGAAAAGTCGAGCCGACCGCGTGCGGAGCAGTTCAGGTGTACGGAGATGATGGAAGAACACGGCGTAGCCGATCTTGATGCTCTTCGGGAGTTGCATGATGTCCATGGGACCGGGACCGCCCAGGACGGGGCCATACCAGCAGAACGTTCCTGAAATCCGGAGCGCATCGAGCGAGCCTTGGAAGGTCGTGGGGCCGGAGCCGTCATAGACGACATGCACACCTTCACCATCCGACATGCGAACCGCTTCCATGGCGAACTGGCCTTCGGTATCCACGATGACATGATCGGCTCCCGCCTCCTCAGCGATCGCCACCTTGCCGGCCGAGGAGACGCGCCCGATAACATGCCCGCCTCTCAACTTGATGACCTGGGTCAGGAGCAGACCGAGACCCCCGGCCGCCGCGTGGACAAGCGCGATATCGCCGACCTGCACGGGGTAGAAATCGGTCGCAAAATGGCTGGCGGTAAGCCCCTGCATCATCACCGCGGCCGCCATGCGGTCGTCGATTTCGTCGGGGATCGGCACGAGAGCATCGGCCGGTATTGCCGCTCGCTCTGCATAGCTCCCCGGCGCGTAGACCCACGCAACCCGCTGCCCAGGCCGGACATTCTCCACCCCGTGGCCAACCGACACCACCCGTCCGGCGCCTTCCACGCCAAGAATCTTCGGGTTGGGCGTCTCGGTCCACGCCGTGCCGTGTCGCACGCCGATATCCATGAAGTTCACGCCCGCTGCGGCGATCTCGATCAGCGCTTCGCCGGGACCCGGTACAGGCTCCGGCCGCTCGGCAAATTCCATCACCTCCGGCCCGCCCTGCCGGGTCATCACGACTGCCTTCATTGCGATGCCTCCTTGGCCGCCTTCTCGATCAGCCGCGCGACAGGTTCAGGGTTCGACACCATCACCACATGCGAGGCGCCCTTGACCACGACGGTGTCCCGCGAATGTGCTCGCGCGGCCATGAAGGCCAAAGCTTCCGGCGGGATGTTCTTGTCCCCGCCGCCATAGATGAACCAGTTTGGAATCTTCTTCCACGCCGCGGCGGTCTGGGCCTCGTTCAGCGCCGCTTCCGTGATGGGTCGCTGCCCGGCGGCCATCAGCTTTGCCTCGGCGACGGAAACGTCCGCCGCGAACTGGTCGTGGAACTTCTTCTGCAAGATGTAAAGATCCTTTCCGCCGCCCGAAAGTGGAACCGGCGGAGCAAGAGTGGGCGCAAGCGTGCTGCCCGGAAACTTGCCCGAAAGCCCGGCGGCCGTCTCACCGACGTCAGGGGCAAACGCCGCAACATAGACCAGCGCCTTGACATTGGCGTGGCCTTCGGCGGCTTCGCTGATGACCGAGCCGCCATAGGAATGCCCAGCCAGGACGACAGGCGACGCGATGCCGGAGACGATATCGGCAACGTATTGCGCGTCATTGGCGACACCCCGCAAGGGATTGGCGGCGGCCACCACCGAATAGCCGTCTTTCTCGAGAATTTTGACGACGCCGTTCCAGCTCGATGCGTCGGCGAACGCGCCGTGGACCAGTACGATAGTGGGCTTAACGGGCGCGGGCTTTCCGGACTGCGCGTAAGCGTTGCCGAATACAGCCATGGCGATTGTCAATCCTGCCAGCAGTGTTTTCATCTCATACCCTTTCGATGGTTTTGATCGGTGCGGTCTCATTGCGATGGGAGAAAGGCTAAAACGGAGATATTTCAGTGTTACTTGGCTGAACCCGCGGCGGGCCGGCCTTGTTGCGGAAAGCTGAGTTGGTCAGCCCGCGCAATTGCGTGGGCCCACGTGCGACCAGACGATGACCGGCGGCGAGGACGCTTCGGCCAAGGGCACGCCGATGCCGCGCGAACTTCCAGTGATAAGCCATCTTTGCGACATGGCTTCTCCTTCGGCAGGGGTGCCTGCCTCGCAGGCGTTCAGATACCAATTCCGGTGAGCCGCTAGGGCGCGTACCGCGTGAAGACGTAGTCATGTCCCTGAACGCGCGCCTCATGACAGGCGAAGCAGGTTTCATGCTGGGCCTCGTCAGCCGGTTTGCCGTCGACAAACCTGCCGAATCCCCATCCGCCGGTGGCGGCGTATTTCTTCGAATCCTTGACCATGATCTGTACGGTCGTGGCGGCGCCGGGAATGGAGGCGGATTCGAATTCGGGCGATTGGACGTGTTTCCAGGCAAGCTTTGCGAGGATGGTTCCGTCAGGGAACGGCAATGTTCCTTCACGATATGCCTTCATCGCCACGACGTTGCCGAGGACCGCTCTAAGCTCGTTCAGGGGTTCTGCTTCCTCGGCCGGCGCGACCAGTTCCCATTGCCGATATTTATCGGGGATCGTGACGCCATAGATCGGTGATGCCGCCTTGGGTTTCGCATCGTCATTTGCTCCGGCCACCGCCGTGAAGACAGATGCCGCAACGATCGCGCCCACACACGGCAGGAGGTGGATAGGTTTCATTGGAAAGCTCCGCTTGACATGCCGTCAGAACTTGTCGACGTCGATGACCGCCTGCGCAAAGGCCTGCGGAGCCTCCTGCGGAAGATTGTGGCCAATGCCGCCCGAGATCAGCCGGTGTTCGTATTTGCCCGAGAATTTCTTGGCGTAGGTCGCCGGATCGGGATGCGGCGCGCCGTTTGCGTCGCCTTCCATCGTGATCGTCGGCACGCCGATCGCCGGAAATGTCGCCAGCTTCTTTTCCAAGGCATCATATTTTGGCTCGCCCTGCGCCAGACCGAGCCGCCAGCGATAGTTGTGGATCGAGATGGCCACGTGGTCGGGATTGCCGAACGCGGCAGCGGAGCGTTCGAAGGTGGCGTCGTCGAAAGCCCATTTCGGCGAGGCAAGCTCCCAGATGAGGCGGGTGAAATCCCGGGTGTATTTCTCGTAGCCCGCTCGTCCCCGTTCGGTGGCGAAGTAATATTGATACCACCATTGCAATTCGGCCTTCGGCGGCAGCGGCGCCCGGTTCAACGCCTGACTGCCGATGAGATAGCCGCTGACGGACACCATGGCCTTGCAGCGCTCAGGCCAGAGCGCGGCTATGATGTTGGCCGTCCTCGCGCCCCAGTCATAGCCGGCGATGACCGCTTTCGGGATCTTCAGCGCATCCATCAGGGCAACAATGTCGCACGCAAGCGCCGCCTGCTGACCGTTCCTCGGCGTTGCGTCCGACAGGAACCGCGTCGTGCCGTAGCCGCGCAGATACGGCACGATGACCCTGTACCCAGCGTCTGCTAGCAGAGGCGCGACATCGACATAGCTGTAAATGTCATAGGGCCATCCGTGCAGGAGGACGACCGGGGGGCCGTCCGCAGCACCGGCCTCGGCATATCCAACGCTCAGCAGATCAGCGTCGATCAGCTTCATCGAGGAGAACGAGGTCCGCGCCTTTGTGGTTCGGGAAGCGGTCGTTTCCGTCCCGCCGGCCTGAGCTCCGGCAATCCCGATCGCGCCGAGCTGCGCTGCGGCGACCGTCGCGGCAGCGACGCCGAAGAGGTGGCGACGCTGATGGTCGATTTTTTCCGGGTTTCTGACTGCCATCATTGGTGCACTGCCTTTTCGTAATGACATTTTCTCGATAGTGGGCCTGCCCGATCGATCGATATGATCGGCGGGCTAGATCAGGTTGATTGCGACTTCGATGTTGCCGCGCGTGGCCTTCGAGTAGGGGCAGGTCTGATGCGCAGCATCCACAACGGCCTGCGCAACATCCCGGTCGAGCCCAGGCAGACTCACATTGAGGCGCGCGCTGAGGAAGAAGGCTCCTTCTGCAGCGTTCAGATCCGCTTCCGCATCGATAGCGAGCCCAGCCGGCAGTGCGATGTTCATCTTGCGAGCGGCGATTGCCATCGCACCCTCGAAACAGGCCGACCAGCCGGCAGCGAATAGCTGTTCCGGATTGGTGCCACCGCCTGGGCCGCCGGGCGTGGAAAGCCGAATGTCAAGCCGACCGTCGGAACTGCGCGACGCGCCGTCCCTGCCGCCGGTAGTGCGGACCTTGGCGGTATAAAGTGGTTTTGCAGATTGAGTCATGACCGCTGTGTTCCTTGCAAAAGGTACTGGGAAAAATCGGGGGAGATGGGCGCGCGACGTCGCTATCGGCGGGCGCGCAAGCAGGTTGGAAGGGCCCGTGGCTGGGCAGGCTTCACCGCATCAGCGATGATGACAATGCAGGCATGATCATTCTCCCTGAGTCGCAGCAGAAGTTCTTGCTGCCTCGAACATAGAGGAGGGTCGCCTGGAGCTCCCGTTATACACTATGATGGGATGTTAGCGCTCACCAGCAGCCGCACGTCTTGGGACCGGCCGCTATCACGTCCTGCCTCAAAGTCGCCGCTCGGGGCGACGAAATCGAACTTTCTGCGACGTAGGTCTTGGACCTCGAACCCGGATCTTCCCCAGCCATCGGACAGGATGCGATGAAAAACGACGTCGTCATATCGCCAGCCGCGCAGACGAGCGACAGGATATCGTTTGGTCCCTTTACGCTGGCGCCGGGCGAAAGGCTTCTTTTGCGGCAAGGCATGCCTGTCGGTCTCGGCACGCGCTCTTTCGACATCCTGGCAGCCTTGGCCGCGCGTCCCAATGAGATCGTCAGCAAGAAGGATCTGCTGGCTCTTGTCTGGCCCGACGCTACCGTCGAAGAAGGCAGTTTGCGGTTTCACGTCGCCAACCTCAGAAAGGCGTTAGGCGACGGCAAGGATGGGGCACGCTACATCGCGACCCTGACGGGGCGAGGCTACTGCTTTGTCGCCCCGGTCTCGCGGTCAGATAGTCAAAACAATGTAGCTGGGGAGGTCGTTGCCAGCTATCCGCAGGCCAATCTGCCAGGCCGCCTGGTCCGGATGGTCGGCCGTACCGGTGATACCGACGCACTTTCAACTCAACTGGCCGACAGG
>NZ_RZOJ01000122.1:0-14851 GCF_003998845.1 Mesorhizobium sp. M4A.F.Ca.ET.022.05.2.1
AGACGATCTTGATGTTGGGCGCGCGGTCGGGGATCGACCAGGTGGTCGCTGCCGGCATCTTGGCGCCGTAATAGACGACGATGCCGGCCACCGCGATGCCGCCCCAGATGGCCAGCACGAAGCACCAGTAGGCCAGCCGGGCGAGAATGCCGAACAGGCCGCGCCGGCTGCGGTCGCGCCCGCGCCGCGACGACTTCCTGGCCGGTTTGCGTCTGGCGGCGGATTTGCGACTGCCCGGCACGACGCGATCCTCCTCGCTCACCGAGAACCCGGCCGGGGATTTCGCCTGGGGCGGCCCGTCGAAGCTCGGTTCGATGCGACTGTCTCTGCGGTTCGCCATGCGCTGCGCTTAATATCCCGGTGCTAATGGCGCTCGGGTGCAGACTAGATGCGGCGATTTAAGGGCGCGTTAAAGCAGGGTTTATGCAGGCTTTTGAAATTCCTTACGATTTTCTAAATCCGTTACCGCTGCGGGACCGACGACAGTGCTAAGCCATAAACTGGCGATTGCCGCCGACGAGTAGCCGATGTGTGGCGGAGAGCGTTCGCCAGCGAAGCGCTCCAGCAGAAACATCTACGTCTGCCCGCTGACGGTCCGGCTTCGTGTGCCAGAGATCAACTCGTCAAGATGAGCGGATTGCATGTTGCTCAGCCCGGCGAGTACGAACCGCGCACCGTCGCGCGCCAGCTTCTTGGGATCTCGATCAGGCCGTTCGTCCGCGTACTGGATGTGTGCGATCGTCACGTTTGCGATCAGGATGCGTATGAGCACCGGATCCGTGGCAACGAACTCGCCCGCCTCTATGCCCTGGCGGACAAGTTTCTCCAACGCGAGGTAGAGGGATTCGAGCTTGGCGGCCCAGTGCGCCAATTCCGGCGCACGCAATATATCGCTGCTGTAGAGTTCGGAAAGCGAGAGCGGCAGGCTCAGTAGCGTCTCGAGATCCCAGACCAGATAGTCATGAAGTCTCGCTGCCGCCGATCCAGATGCGTTCGCTGTCCTTTCCGCGACGACCACCGCATTGTCGAGGCTGAGAGAAAACAGCGCCTCGAGTATCGCCTGTTTGTTTGCGAAATGGTGAAACAGCGATGGCTGCCTGATGCCTACCGCAGCCGCGATCTGTCGTGTCGAGGTGGCCTGATATCCGTGGCGGCGGAAGAGCGCGCTGGCTTCCATGAGGATTCGTCGCCGGGTGTCGTTTGGCGCGAACTGATCCCAGTTTTGATCACTTGCTCCGATAGTCTGATCTGCCTTGCTCGCCATACCTCGTTCCCGGCCGATCGACGCCCCAATGCAGGATATCGGATCGGCTGTAGTGACCCGTTACGTCGAGATCGTGTTTGAACGCTATGGTCTGCGCAAGGTCAAGGTCACAGATGACGGGCGCGTCACCGAAGACCGGACCGACCAGGTATTCGCCATCGGGCCCGATGACCCCCGATCCTCCGGGAAACGAAGCGTCTCCCCCCGTCCCCTTTTCATAGGCCGCCCGCAGGTCCGGCGGCACGGCCTCCACAGGAAGATACGTCGCGGCGCTTGCGACGAAGCAGCGCCCCTCGAAAGCGTAGTGCCGGGAAGCAAGCTGGTGCGCCGACGGCATGTCCGGCCAAAGGGCAACATGAATCTGCTCGTCCTCGGCGTGCAGGGCCTGGCGGATGATGGGGTGGAAATGCTCCCAGCATACCATCGCGCCGACCCGCCCGGCCGCCGTTTCGTTCACGCGCAGGCCGTCCGCATCGCCCGGCGTCCAGACCAGGCGTTCGGTGTGGGTTGGAGTGAGCTTGCGGTGAACGGATACGATCGATCCATCTGCGTCGATCGTAAGCGCGCTGTTGTAAAGCAGCGCGGCGCTCGGCCGAGCGCGCTCATTGAGGCCGATCACCACGCACACCCCATTGTCACGCGCGGCGTCGCAGAGGGCCTGGACGTGAGCGCCGGGAACGGTGGCGCTTGCGGCCACCAGCTTCTGGAACCAGTGCCGCGCCTCCGGATCGTTCCAGCCGGCTAACCCGAAAACCCAGGCCGGATAGCCCCCGAGCCAGG
Source organism: Mesorhizobium sp. M4A.F.Ca.ET.022.05.2.1 (assembly GCF_003998845.1). Taxonomy (NCBI): domain Bacteria; kingdom Pseudomonadati; phylum Pseudomonadota; class Alphaproteobacteria; order Hyphomicrobiales; family Phyllobacteriaceae; genus Mesorhizobium; species Mesorhizobium sp. M4A.F.Ca.ET.022.05.2.1. The sequence goes on from NZ_RZOJ01000122.1 coordinate 2,045, forward strand.
TTTCGGGAAACACTACGAGATCGGCGCCTTGTGCCGCTGCGGCCTCGATCTCCGCTTTCGCAGTGGCGATGCCCGCGTCGAGATCGAGAAGGTGCGGGGGCCTCTGGCTGATGTAGATGCGCGTCATATTCTACCACCCCGTCAGCACGCGGACCGTGACCCAGACCCAGGCAAGAGCGAAAGTCGACAAGGCGGCGAAGTCGCCGACACCTGCAACCTTGTATCGCTGCGGAAAATCCGGCCACCAGCCCATCGCACCCGTCGAGATGACGGTATAGAAGCCGGTGACCAGCAACACCAAAGACGCATAAGAGTCGACGACGCCTGTCGCCTCCGCGGCGAGGAAGATGCCGCCGAGCACCAAAGCGTCGACGTGGCCCTGCCGCAGCCGCGCGAAGTTTCTGATGTATGCCCAGCCTGCCGGGCGCTCGAGCGACAGATACATGAGGATACCGGAGCAGCCTCCCATCGACAGCAGCAGCAGGCCGCCTTTGCCAAGAATGCCCATTTCTATTCCGCAGCCAGGTTCTTGCGACGCCACGCGCCGATGTAGATCACAGCCAGCGCGGCAACGACCGCAAAGACCCAGATCGCCGCCCAAACCTGCCAAACCGGAGCATTTGGCGGCGCCAGTTCGACGCGTGGCCAAGCTATGTTGATGGTCTCGAACAGCAGCCAGACCAAGGCGGCGACGTTGACCGGCGTGCCGAGCGCGCCGAGACGCAATGAGCCATCGGGGCGCCACTTGCCGCTGACGCGGGCGTAGAGCGCCGCCGCCACGACCAGCAGGAACGTTATATAGAGGCCTGCGGTGCCGAAGCTGATCATCGTTCCGACAGCCCCTTCGTTGAAGCCGAGAAGCAGGCAGGCCGAGGCGATGAGCGTCATGGTCGTCATGGCGACCAGCGGAACCTTTCTGCCTTCGCTGACCGAAGCCAACTTCCGGGAGAACGGAAGCACGCCATCCCGGGCGAGACTGAAGATGACGCGGCCAAGATAGGCTTGCATGGATATGCAGCAGGCGAAAAAGGTGATCGCCACCACGGCCAGAAACGGCATCCGCGACCAACCACCCAGCGAGGCGACCACCGTCGCCGTGACCGGATCCATTTCAGAGCCCGAGATCACGGCCTGGAGGTCGCCGGTCGCCAGGATGACGGCAACGGCGACCAAAACCACTGCGATGCCAACGACCGCCGTGGCGGCAAGGATGGCACGTGGGACGTTCGCGCCCGCGCCGGTGGTCTCTTCGGCGACCGACGCGCTCGCATCGAAGCCGACGAAGGCCCAACCGCAGACGGCGAGCGTGGCAAGCGCTGCTCCGAGCGAGGTCGGAGCCCCATCGAACTGAAGAGGACAGTGACATCGTGGGTTCGGAAGAACACCAGCAGCATCGAGCCGATAAGCATCGAAGCGATTATCTCGGCTGCGATGCCGAAGTTTACCGCCACGCGAACGACCTGGACGCCGCCGGCATTGACCAGCAGGGAAGCGAGCAGCACGCAGAACGAAAGCAGCATGTGCCCGCCCGGCGAGGGCTGAAGACCGAGCAACTGCGCGAACCACGGCGCCGCAAGGAACGCCACGGTAGCGAGCGCCGCCGACACGGCAACGAGGTATATGAGGCCTGTGAAGATGCCCGCGTCCGGCCCGATCAGCCGGCGCACCCATTGATAGGGCCCTCCTGCAATCGGGAACTCGGATGCGAGTTCCGCATAGACCACTGCCACCAGCACCTGGCCGACCAGGGACAGTACCAGCAGCCACACCCACATCGGCCCGGACAGGTTCATCCCGAGTCCGAAGATCGCATAGAGACCGACCACCGGTGCGACGGTGGCAACGCCGATAGAAAATGTCGAAAAGACGCCGAGTCCGCGCCGGAGCTGCTGTCGATAACCCAGCTCCTGCAACCGTGAAGCGTCCGAGCTCACTCGATCCAAGATCCCCTCCCTATCAATCGATAGTCTACCTATCATATGATAGGCTTGGATTGTTTTGTCAATCGGCTCACGACTCGCGACGTCGCGATGCTTGCTTGCAGCAGCTCTTCTCAAGTCCGGTGAGGTTCAGGGGCGCTTTCGCCGCTGGCCATCGACGCACTACGCCAGGATCCGTAGGACCTATTGCGGCGGTCGTGGCCTTAGGGGCGAGTCAAGTCGGTAGAATTTGAAAAGGATTGATAATCAAATGCTTGGCGAGGCACCGGCTTGGTGCTCGTCGCGGCCGCGGTTGCCCATGCTTTCTGGCGCCTCGTCCTGTTATCCGCCGCGCGTTGGCGGCGCGCTGCATGTTTGAACCGGCGATAAACACCCTGCCCCGGCGCGACCATCCGGCCGGGGCAGGATCAGCGCCTAATGGCTAAAGCCGGAACCAGATCCAGACGCGCCGGCGATAGCAGCGCCTGCGCAGGCGGCCGTACCGCCAGTAGGTGCGGCAGTAACGTCTCCAGGCGCGCCGCCGTCTCCTGCGCCGGCGCCAATAGCGATGCGAGACGGTTTGCAGATCCGCTTCGGTGCCGTCGTCCTCCCAGGCCTGCCTGTCCTGCGCCTCGAGCTCGTCGAGGATACCGCTTCTCGCGTCCGGAATGCCGGCCACGGCGCTGATGGGCCGAACCGCGCTGACGACTGCGGCCGCCCCCGCCAAGCCCAGCATTCCCGTCAAGAATAATCGGCGATCCATGAAAACCTCCCAATCTGCCAATCAGTGAACCGGGGTCCACGAAAGGGAAGTAGCGCGGCGGTTGCAAAAGCCCAGGGGTTCGCGCAGCGCCGGGAATAGCGCGGCGGTTCCTAGCGGCGTCAGCCTTGTTGCGAAGTTGCGGTGGCCTTGCCCGCCATCCTCACGGGTCGCCGCCACCGTCAAGGCCGGTGGCGCCGACCCTTTCGTCAATTCTGCTGGATCGAAATGCCCTTGTCGTCGATCTTGAGCTCGACGCCCTTCGGCCGGGTTTGCTCGCGGTAGACATAGACGCCGAGCGCGATGACCACGACCAGCAGCGCGCCGATGATCAGATAGAGCATGTTCTGCTTCACGGCGCATCCCTTCTAGTGCATCTCGACCAAAAAGTGCGCATCGGTTTTGGGATAACGGCATGCACAAAAACAAAAGACCTAAAGCGCGTCGCCTGACTCTGTTTCAGCACGACGCGCTTTCGCGGTCGGGCCTCACGCTCGCTTCAACACCTTGACCACCAGCAGCAGGATGATGGCGCCGAGCGTGGCATTGATGATGGCGGCGAGTATGCCGCCGCCTATGGCAAAGCCGAGCCTCGGGAACAGCCAGCCGGCGATGAAGGCGCCGATGATGCCGACGATGATGTTACCGATCAGGCCGAAGCCGAAGCCCGACACGACGAGGCCGGCGAGCCAGCCGGCGATGGCGCCGATGATGATGAAGATGAGAAGGCTTTCGATACCCATTGAGCTTTCCTCTGAGCAGGAGGGCGACGCCGGGGCGCGCCCCCCGAATCGGCCTCGATATCAACGGGTTCAGGCTAAGCCAAAGCAACCCCGCCCGCCAGCGACCAGCTCATCCGCGCCGCCTTTCCTGTAATTGCTCCAGAGGCTGTTGAGATTCAGGTCAGGCCGAGCCGAAAATGGTGGATTCCGATAACCGCAATGGAGCGGACTTTTGGGTCCGTGAGTACCGGAAGCGCAGGAATCCACCATTTGCAGGCCGGCATCACCTGAATATCAATAGCCCCCTAGTCGTCATCGTCGCTCACGGCAGGCCGCCAGCTGGTCGGCTCGACCTTTTTCTGCGTGGTGCTGTCGATATAGGTCCACCAGCCGCCGTCGCGAAATTGCGCGATCGACTCGTTGATCACCCCATTGCCGTCCTTCCAGTAGACGGTGACCTTGGAGCCGTCGGTCGGCGCGGTTGCTATCGGTTTCCTCTCCGCCATGTCGTCCTCCGAGGGCGTCAGCTATGGGCGAAGATATCCTCCTCGCCCCAGCCCATCAGGTCGAGTTTGGCACGCGTCGGCAGGAAGCGGAAGCAGGCGTCGGCCTCCTTCGTGCGGCCCTCGCGCGCCAGCCGGGCGGCCAGCACCTCGCGCAGCCGGTGCAGATAGAGTACGTCGGAGGCGGCATATTCGAGCTGTTCCGGCGACAGGGTCTCCGCCGCCCAGTCCGACGACTGCTGCACCTTCGACAAGGTGACTCCGAGAAGCTCGCCGCAAATGTCCTTCAGCCCATGCCGGTCGGTATAGGTGCGGGTCAAGCGCGAGGCTATCTTGGTGCAGAACACTGGTTCCGCCACGACGCCGAAGGCGTTGTAGAGCACGGCGATGTCGAAGCGGCCGTAATGGAACAGCTTGGTGACGCTGCGGTTGCGGAGCAGGCTGACCAGATTCGGCGCCTTCTTCTGGCCGGGCGCGATCTGGATGACGTCGGCGCTGCCGTCGCCCGGCGAGATCTGCACCACGCAGAGACGATCCCGATGCGGGTTCAAGCCCAACGTCTCGGTGTCGATGGCCACTGCCCCGACATTGTAGTGGGACAGGTCGGGCAAGTCGTTCTTGTGGAAGCGGATGTCGCTCATCATTGTCTCCGGATCGCGGCCTGCGCTGTTCGTTTCGTCCTCACCGCGATCCGACGAAAAATCAACAAAAACTTGTCTTTCGACCCCTCAGCGCGTCAGCGCGTCGAGAATACGGGCCCAGGAGCGCTGCCCTTTGTGGAACGAAGTGAGCTCGTATTTCTCGTTGGGCGAGTGAATGCGGTCATCGTCGAGACCGAAGCCGACCAGCAGCGACTCCAGGCCGAGATAGGTCTGGAAATCGCCGACCACGGGGATCGAGCCGCCGCCGCCGGTGATCACCGCCTGTTTCGCCCATTCGTCGGACAGCGCCTCCTTGGCCTTGGCCAGGAACGGCGAGTCGTAGGAGAGCTGGATCGCCGGCGAGCCGCCATGCGGATGGAATTCGACCGAGCAGTCAGCCGGGATGCGTTCTTGAACGAAAGCCTGGAACGCAGCCCGGATCTTCTCCGGGTCCTGCTTGTGGACGAGGCGGAACGACACCTTGGCCGAGGCCTCCGCCGCGATCACCGTCTTGAAGCCCTTGCCGGTATAGCCGCCGATAATGCCGTTGAACTCCGCCGTCGGCCGCGCCCAGGTCAGTTCGAGCAACGAGCGGCCCTTTTCGCCGGCGGGGATCGACAGGCCGATCGGACCGAGGAAGCTCTCGGCGGTCTCGCCGAGCGTTTCCCACGACTTCAGCACCTGCGACGGCGTCTCCTCGACACCGTCATAGAAGCCCGGGATGGTGATGCGCCCATCCTTGTCGTGGATATCGGCCAGGATCCCGGCCAGGATGCGGATCGGATTGGCGGCAGCCCCGCCATAGAGCCCCGAATGCAGGTCGCGATCGGCCGCTTTGACGGTGATTTCCTCGCCAACCATGCCGCGCAGCGACACGCAGATGGAGGGCGTCTCGCGATCCCACATGCCGGTGTCGCAGACGAGCGCGAAGTCGGTCTTGAGCTCGGCGGCATTGGCCGCGAGGAACGGCTTCAACGACGGCGAGCCGGACTCCTCCTCGCCCTCGAACAGGATGGTGATGCGGCAAGGCAGGCCGCCATGCACCTGCTTCCAGGCGCGGCAGGCCTCGACGAAGGTCATCAACTGCCCCTTGTCGTCGGCCGAACCGCGGCCGGTGATTATCTTGCGGCCAGGCTCGATCTCCTTGATCGCCGGCGCGAACGGATCGCTTTCCCACAATTCGATCGGATCGACCGGCTGCACGTCGTAATGGCCGTAGAACAGCACATGCGGCGCGCCCGCTGGCCCGTCGTGATGCGCCACCACCATCGGATGGCCGGGCGTGTCGCGCACGCTGGCGTCGAAGCCGATCAGCTTCAGCTCGGCCACCAGCCATTCCGCCGCCTTGTGGCAATCCTCGGCAAAGGCCGGGTCGGTGGAGATCGACTTGATGCCGAGCAGCCCGAACAGCCGTTCCAGGCTCTGGTCGAGATTCTGGTCGAGACGATCGAGGACGGCGGAGATTCTGGACATTTTCTGGCCTTTCGATTTTGCGCCGACCCTAAAGGGGCGAGCCGAAAACGAAAAGCCGGGAACGTTGGACCAAGCGCGTATGGCTGCGGAAAAATATCCAGACCGGTATGTCGGACCTCAAGACGAAAAAAGCCGCCGTGGTGGAGGGGGAACCACGGCGGCCTTACTCGAAACGTTGCGGCAGCCCGGAGAGGGGGGATAGGCTGCCGCAGTTGTCCGGGATAGGCGGGGGACGGGCCTTGCTCCGGACTTCGGCGAAAACTGCCGATGACCCATATTTGGGTCTGTGAACGTGGCGATTCAAGGGCACCAGTATTACACTTTTGTAACATGCCCGTGAGTGGCCGGATCATTCGGCGGCAGCCACTGTCAGGGTGTTGCCGGAACCGGTGGTTTCAGCCGCCTTTGGCATGGACCGCGCCGTCTGGCCGCGCTATCCCTGCCGGCATGAAAAAAGGCGATCATCTCTTCCTCGTTGACGGCTCCGGCTACATTTTCCGCGCCTATCACGCGCTGCCGCCGCTCAATCGCAAATCCGACGGCTTGCCCACCAATGCGGTGCTCGGCTTCTGCAACATGGTGTGGAAGCTGATGCAGGATGCCCGCAACACCGATGTCGGCGTGGTGCCGACGCATTTCGCCGTCATCTTCGACTATTCCTCGAAGACCTTCCGCAACGAGCTCTACCCCGAATACAAGGCCAACCGCTCGGCGCCGCCAGAGGACCTGATCCCGCAGTTCGGCCTGATCCGCCAGGCGACCACGGCTTTCAATCTTCCCTGCATCGAGATGGAGGGCTTCGAGGCCGACGACCTCATCGCCACTTATTGCCGGCTTGCCTGCGAGGCTGGCGGCGACACCACTATCATCTCCTCCGACAAGGATCTGATGCAGCTGGTCGGTCCCACGGTCGGCATGTACGACCCGATGAAGGATCGCCAGATCGGCATCCCCGAAGTGATTGAGAAATGGGGCGTGCCGCCGGAGAAGATGATCGACCTGCAGGCGCTCACCGGCGACTCGGTCGACAATGTGCCGGGCGTGCCCGGCATCGGGCCGAAGACGGCGGCGCAGCTTCTGGAGCAGTTCGGCGACCTCGACGCGCTGCTGGCGCGCGCCGCCGAGATCAAGCAGGAGAAGCGGCGGGAATCGATCATCACCAATGCCGACAAGGCGCGCATCTCGCGCCAGCTGGTGACGCTGAAGAACGACGTGCCGGTCGCCGAGGGGCTCGGCGACTTCGAGCTGCACGCGCCGGACGGGCCGAAGCTGATCGGCTTCCTCAAAACCATGGAATTCACCACGCTGACCCGCCGCGTCGCCGAATCGACCGGAACCGAGATCGGCGACGTCCAGGCCGCCGCCGTCACCATCGAGCGCGCCGATACCGCGCACGGACCCGATGTCGGAGCCGGCGCGCCGCCGGCAGCACGGTCCACGCCCGCCGGCAACGACGCCGACAAGCCCGCGCCGGGCATCCGGGCAGAAGACGCGCCGCCGCAGGGCGACACCCCTTCCCTGCTCTCGGCGCTTCGCCTGGAACAGGCGGCGGCGCGCAAGATCGACACGTCGGCCTATGTCGCCATTCGCGATGCGTCGGCGCTGACGGCCTGGATCGCCGAGGCACGGGAAGCCGGTGTCCTCGCCTTCGACACCGAGGCCAGCTCGCCCGACCCGATGCAGGCCGAGTTGATCGGCCTGTCCATGGCGGTCGCGCCCGGCCGCGCCGCCTATCTGCCGCTCGTCCACAAGAGCGGCACCGGCGACTTGCTGGGCGGCGGCATGCTGGAGAACCAGATCCCCGTCCGCGAGGCATTGGCGCTGCTGAAGCCTCTCTTGCAGGACAGGTCCGTTCTCAAGATCGTGCAGGACCTGAAATACGACATCGTCGTGATGAGCCGCTACGGCATCGAGATCGGCCCATTCGATGACACGATGCTGATCTCCTATGTGCTTGATGCCGGCACGTCCGGCGGCCACGACCTGGCCGGCCTCTCGGAAAAATGGCTGGGCCATGCCCCGGCCTCCAAGAAGGAGCTTGCCGGATCGGGGAAAAGCGCCGTCGGCTTCGATCAGGTCGATATCGAGCGCGCGACCGCCTACGCCGCCGGGCAGGCCGATATCACGCTGAGGCTCTGGCAGGTGCTGAAGCCCAGGCTTGCCGCCAAGGGCCTGGTTTCCGTCTACGAGCGGCTGGAACGGCCGCTGGTGCCGGTGCTGGCGCGGATGGAGCAGCGCGGCATCTCCGTCGACCGGCAGATCCTCTCCAGGCTGTCGGGAGAGCTGGCGCAGGGTGCGGCCCGCGTTGAGGAGGAGATCTACGGCATCGTCGGCGAGCGCATCAACATCGGCTCGCCGAAACAGCTCGGCGACATATTGTTCGGCAAGATGGGCCTGCCGGGCGGCTCCAAGACCAAGACCGGCCAATGGTCGACATCGGCGCAGCTCCTGGAGGACCTTGCCGCCGAAGGCCATGAACTGCCGCGCAAGATCGTTGACTGGCGCCAGCTCACCAAACTGAAATCGACCTATACCGACGCGCTGCCTGGCTTCATCCACCCCGACACGAAGCGCGTCCACACCTCCTACGCACTGGCGGCGACGACAACTGGACGTCTCTCGTCCTCCGACCCCAATCTGCAGAACATCCCGGTGCGTACCGCCGAGGGGCGCAAGATCAGGACCGCCTTCATTGCCGAAAAGGGCCACAAGCTGGTCTCTGCCGACTACAGCCAGATCGAATTGCGGGTGCTCGCCCATGTTGCCGAGATCCCGCAGCTGAAGCAGGCCTTCGCCGACGGCGCCGACATCCACGCCATCACGGCATCCGAGATGTTCAACGTGCCGGTCGAAGGCATGCCTTCGGAGGTGCGCCGCCGCGCCAAGGCGATCAATTTCGGCATCATCTACGGCATTTCGGCCTTCGGTCTTGCCAACCAACTATCGATCCCGCGCGAGGAGGCCGGCGCCTACATCAAGAAATATTTCGAGCGCTTCCCGGGCATCCGCGACTATATCGAGGCGACCAAGGCCTACGCCCGCGAATATGGCTATGTCGAAACCATCTTCGGCCGCCGCATCCACTATCCGGAGATAAGAGCCTCCAATCCCTCCATCCGCGCCTTCAACGAGCGCGCCTCGATAAACGCCAGGCTGCAGGGCACCGCCGCCGACATCATCCGCCGCGCCATGGTGCATATGGAGGAGGCGCTGGAGAAGGCCGGCCTGTCGGCCCGCATGCTGCTGCAGGTGCATGACGAGCTGATCTTCGAGACGGTGGAAGCCGAGGTCGAGGCGACGCTTCCCGTCGTGCGCCGTGTGATGGAGAACGCGCCGATGCCGGCGGTGTCGATGTCGGTGCCGCTGCATGTCGATGCGCGGGCCGCCGACAATTGGGACGAGGCGCATTGATGTGAACGCGTTGCTGCCGCCCTCGACAGCCACCGTCCTTTCCTTCTCGCTCGCATGCCTGCTGATCGAACTGACGCCGGGTCCGAACATGACCTATCTGGCGCTGATTTCCGCCAGCGAAGGACGCCGCGCCGGCTTTGCCACGGTGGCGGGTATCGCGTTGGGACTGGCGACCGTCGGCGCGGTCGCGGCCTTCGGCGTCGCCGAACTGATCCAGGCATCGCGGCCGTTCTACGAGGGACTTCGCTGGGCCGGGGTGCTATTCCTTCTCTACCTCGCCTGGGAGGGCTGGACCGCGGGAACGGACGTCGTATCGAGCGCCGGCGGCGCGCGCGGCAAGCATTTCATGCGCGGACTCGTCACCAATCTCTTGAACCCCAAGGCGGCGGTCTTCTACGTCGCCGTGCTGCCGACCTTCGTCGATGCCGGACGGCCGGTCCTCTCCCAGACAGTCCTGCTCAGCGCGGTCTATGTGGCGATCGCGACCGCTGTTCACGGCGTCATCGTCGCTCTGGCGGGGACGCTGGAACCGTTCCTCAACGATCCCCGCAGGGAGCGATTTGCCCGACGGCTGCTTTCAGCGCTGCTGGCGCTGGTCGCGTTCTGGTTCGCCTGGTCGACCAAGCACTGAAGCGATACGCTCCCGGGTTTGTTGAGTTTCAGGCCGAGCCGAGAACGGCGGGGTCCGAGAACCGGAGCGGAGCGTACTTGAAGTACGTGAGCACCGAAGCGCAGGAGCCCGCCATTTGCAGGCCGGCCTCGCCTGAAGAACAATAGACCCTAGGCGGCCTCGGCCCGGCACTTGGCGCAAACGCCGCGGAACTCGATCACCGCCTTCTTGGCGGCAAAGCCCGTCGAGCGCACCCATTCGTCGAGCCGGTGGTCGACATCATGGTCGGACATCTCGGTCACCTGGCCGCATGTGTCGCAAATGGCGAAGGCGGTCATCGAATGGCTGTGATCATGCGGCTCGGCGCAGGCAACGAAGGAGTTGAGGCTCTCCAGCCGGTGCACGAAACCCGACTTCACCAGCGTGTCAAGCGCGCGATAGACCTGCAGCGGCGCGCGGAAGCCACGTTCGCGCAGCTGGTCGAGCAGCATGTAGGCGCTAAGCGGTCCGCTGGCGGCCTCGAGCTTTTCGAGCACACACAACTGGTTCTTCGTCAGCACATCCCTTGCCGCCATGGTCCTGCTTCCAGTCAGCTTGCGTCGTCCGCACGCCATTTGCGCATGCAAGTGGCCTGAATTCCACTGAGATAGCGACGAACCGTCTTTTTTGCCACTGTTTCCGTCGCCATCGACGGCACCGCCTCAGTGGTTGGTCATCGCCATCGCGCAACCAGCCTTCAAAATACTGACAAAATCATCGATGAGGGTTGCGGCTGCTTGCGAATTCGATCGGGCTTGGGGGCATCCATGATCAGATTGACACGCCGGACGCTGCTTGCCGGCGCCTCCGCGCTGACGGCAGTCGGCACGCTGTCGTTTCGTGCGCTTGCCGCCCAGCGCACCTATTACGCGCTGCTGGTCGCTTGCACCGACTATCCGAACCTGCCGAAGAAGAACTGGCTGATCGGGCCGAAGAACGATGCCGGCCTGGTGCGCGACTACCTGCTGAGGAACACCCCGGCCCCGGTGAAGTTCGCGCCCGAGAACGTCACCCTGCTTGCCAAGGATGTCGACGGCGCCGCCGGCCTGCCGACGCACGCCGCGATCAAGGCGGCGCTGGCCAGCCTCGCCTCCAGGGTCAAGCGCGACGACTTCGTCTATCTGCATCTGTCCGGCCATGGCGCGCAGCAGCCCGAGGCGACCAACAGCGACGAGACCGACGGCCTCGACGAGATCTTCCTTCCCGTCGACATCGAGAAATGGGTCAACCGTGAGGCCGGCGTGCCCAACGCGCTCGTCGACAATGAGGTCGGCGCCGCGCTCGACACCATCCGCGACAAGGGCGCTTTCGTCTGGGTGGTGTTCGACTGCTGCCATTCCGGCACCGCGACACGCGCCGCCGAGGTCGACGACGAGCTGGAGCGCAAGGTCGAGTTCGCCGATCTGGTCGGCGGCAGCAAGACCGAGCGGGCGGCTGCGGTGAAGCTCTATGACGACATCACGGCGACGGCCTCGCGCGGCTTCGACGAGAACGGCCAGCGCAAGCCCGCCTTCAACCTGACGCCAACCGGCGCCGAACCGACCACGAAGGGCAAGCTGGTCGCCTTCTATGCCGCGCAGACGATCGAGACGACGCCGGAGATGCCGCTGCCCAAGGGCACCGCCGACGCGCCGCGCTTCGGTCTGTTCACCTTCACCATCCTGTCCAAGCTGGCGGAGAACCCCAACGTCACCTACCGCCAGCTCGGCCAGGCGGTGCTGCAACAATATTCGGCCGACAGCCGCACGCGGCCGACGCCGCTCTTCGAAGGCGAGCTTGACGCCCGCGTCTTCGGCACCGACAGGACCCACGCGGTGATGCAATGGCCGCTGGTCATCAAGGACGATGCGGCGACGATCGGCGCCGGGCTGCTCCAGCGCCTCGCCCCCGGCAGCAAGCTCGCCATCCTGCCATCGGCGCTGTCGCAATTGTCGGATGCGCTCGGCTATGTCGAGGTGCAGTCGGCCAGGAACCTCGAGGCTTGGGTGAAGCCGGTGGAGCTCGACGGCAAGCCGGCCCTGACGCTGGCCGCTATCCCGGCCAATGCCTATGCGCGCATCGCCGAACTCGCCGTCGACTACAAGCTCGTGGTGGCGCGCCCGGCGGCGACCGACGGCCTCGACAAGGAGACCGCGCTGGTCAACTCGGTTCTGGACGAACTGGCGGCCAGGGAGAAATCCGGATTCCACGTCGAGCTGGTCGAGCCCGGCAAGAGAGCCGACCTACGGCTGGCGGTGCTGCGCGAGAATGCGATTGCCGGCGCGGCCACCGATGCGACCGACAAGCCGGCGCTATGGTTCCTGCCGGCTTCCGGCGACGTGACGCTGAAGGACGGCGGCAGGCCGCCGCTGATCATCATCCGCCCGGATAACCGGGCAAAGCTGGCCGAGGCGGCGGCGAGGAACCTGACCACCATCTTCCGCGCCATCGGCCTCTCCAGGCTGGCCGCAGCGTCCGACTACCGGCCGGAAGAGGTCAGTGTCGAGTTCGAGATCAGGCGCCAAGGCGGCGACGCGCTGGAGCCGCTGCAGGCCTCGACCGTGCCGCGCGTCTCGCCGGGTGACGAGATGCACATCAAGGCCAGGAACGATTCCGACAAATATGTCGACATCAACGTGCTCTATGTCGGCAGCGACTATTCCATCACCCATATCGTCGCCGAGCGGCTGGCGCCCGCCAACGGCTCGCCGGATGCCGGCTTGCGGGAAGGACTGCTGGCCTTCACCGAC